>JACNKA010000108.1 GCA_014382285.1 Nitrospinota bacterium
CCCCGAGGCACGTATATTTCTTCCCACCCGGCCAATGCGTCTTCATTTGATCTCACCGCTGGGAAGTTCCACCACCGAACTGGTGCTTTCCGCTGCCTGATCTGACGCAAGCCTCTGGACGGCCATTGTAATGAGACTTCGGGCTTGATCGTCAGCGCTCCTTTTGGTATTTTCCTCAATTTTTTTCAATTCCCGCGCTGCATCCATCTTGGCTTCATCAAGGATCTTATTTTTAACTTCTTCCCGAGCCTTTTCGGCAGTGTAGGAACCAATAACCTCAAGCCTTTTCAGTTCTTCCTGAACCAATTTTAGATACTCGACTTTTTGTTGCTCAACCTCTTTCTCCTTACCATCGACCTTTCTGTTTTGGTCTTCAAGTTCCTTTTCACGAGTCTGAAATTTTTGACTCTCGGCTCTGATCTCCCGGTCTTTTCTTTCTAAATCGTTTTCCAGACTACGCAGCCTTTCCCTCTCGCCTTTCATTTCTTTTTCAAGCTCGGCTTTCACCACCAAAGATTTTTCGCGTGCTTCAATCTCCCCGGATTTCAGCTTGCTCGCAACTTCATTCTCCGCTTCAGCGACAATTTTCTTTTTACGCTCTTCCGCTTCCTTGATCTGATATTCGGTAAACATTTTGCGTAAAAAATACCCAATGGCATAACCAATCACCAAAGCAAAAGACATCCCTAAAATCAGGGTTATAAAATTAACCTTAATGGTGGTAAAGATATGCATAGTAAAACCTCAATATTTATAATAAACCGACCCAGCCTTACGGTGGCTCAGCAGCTTATCGCCTCATTATCGGTAAAAATCGTTTGAACCTTTTCATCCCAGGAATCCTGAGGAATCGAGTCCGCAACTTGAAACGCATAGGCCACTCCCAAACGGAGTGCCTCATCTGACAACTGTTTAAAAAGCCAGTCAAAATAACCCCCACCAAAACCGATTCTTCCTCCAGAACGATCAAACGCCAAGCCTGGCGCAATGACGGCATCGATCATTGCTGGCGACACGACCCTGGAATTGTGCCGGGAAGGCTCACGAATATCGAAAGAGCCCAACTCAAACTCCTGGTTCATATCAGTAATTTCACAAACTTCCAGCCGCCTTTCTCTCATTATCAACCGCGGAACATAAACCCGCTTGCCATCTTTGAGGGAACGCGTGATCATTTCGTCGGTGCGCACCTCGTTACCGAACGAGAGAAAAAACATTACATTCTGACAAACCAAAAAATCCTTGCAGGCAAACAGCCTGTCTTCTACAGCTCGACTTAAATTTAAAACATCATCCAAAATCATGGCATCCCGCCGACGCTTCATATCCTGACGAACCGCGAACTTATCCATTTTCATGGAGGCAAAAACCATTTTCCGCACCCAGAGTTATTGTCAGGACATTGCCAGACCACTGCACCAAAAAAAAACCCTATTCATTCAGCTTTAAGAGGAAAACAAGACAAAACCGACCGAAACCGGCAAAGGGGAGACCTGGTAGAAATCACCACCCAAAAGGGCAGAACAGACCTTGTGTGGATATATCGAAAAACGAAACAGACTTTCCCGTTCCGCTTAAGTTTCACCCCCAATTGGGTCCGATTCTGGTTATTTCAGAACCGGATATATATTCAGGCTTGGTCGGGCCAGGTTCCAGCCCTCTAAAGCTCTCAAACATTCAAGAAGTCTCCCCGTTCATGCCGCGCAAAAACTATTTTTTGAACCTGTCAAGGACAGGTGGGGCATCCGTGAACTGTTTTAGGCTTCCCTCTCTGAAGAAGGCCTGCACACCACAGTCGATCCATCAACCCCTTTCACTAACTGTTGGCTCAAGAAATTAAATTCTTACCCGAACACAACAGGGAGACACCACTTCAAATTCAACCACATCCTAACATAAAGAGCAGGGCCTCTCAAGGCATATATAACACGAAAAATCTCTTATTTTTCAATGTCTTGAAGCTCTTTATCGAGCGCAACAACCAATTGCCGAATTTTCTCGTCGTCTGCTTGATCTTTCGCTTCGGCCTGACTTTTCAACTCCATAAATTCCTGCGCAATATTGAGTGCAGCAAGGATTGCCAGATCCAAAGTAGAGGTTTTACTGGAGGCACTGCCTAGCTCTCTCATTTTAGAATCCACATAGCCAGCCACCTCCTCAGCATCCACTTCCGCTGAAGAACTTTTCAAACTATAAGTTTTTCCATAAATCTGGATTTTTTTACTGCTCGCCATATTCAATCCGATCAGATCAAATTTTCCGGGTTGCCTAAATTTATGCGTCTCACCATAAAAGCGGCCCTAATTAGCGGACACCTTTATCAAGCCAGATCAAACTTCTCCAAACTCTCTAAAATAGTCTGAACCTTCGTCCGTATTAACTTACGGTCTTTTTCATTTTTTTTACTTAAGGATTCCAATTTGGAAAGACGATCCTGTGAGCCTTGACTCAAGCTTCGCTCTTCGATCAAGGTCTCTTTTTCACGGTTCAGTTGATCAACCTGAAGGGACAATCCTTGATTCTCCTTCTTAAGACGGCGAAACTCCCCCATCAAGGTCAACACGCGTTCTTCCAATTGATGAATATCCGGTTTAGGCATGGCAGAATCGTAGCATCGGGATATTAGAGTGTCAACAACCCCTTATTCCCTTAGCGAAGCACCAAGTTCATTCTTTAAAGTTTGAATAATTTTTTCAAATAACGGGGCGACTTCTTCATCAGAAAGCGTCCTATCGGCAGACTGAAAAGACAAGGCAAAAGTGAGGCTTTTTTTATCGGCCTGAATTTTCTTCCCCTCAAAATGGTCATACAGTTCGACCTTTTGAATCAAGGGGCTGCCGGTTTTAAGGATCATATCCGCTATCCTCTGCGAAGTGACCGACCGGTCCACAAGAATAGAAATATCCCGGTAAGTCTCAGGAAACCTGGCAATCGGCTGAAAGCGGAGAGAAGAAGAAAGCGCGTTTTCCAGGGCTCCCAGATCAAGTTCCAGAGCATAAACATTTTGCCCCATTTCGCTAACCAGTTTCTGCTCTGGCGCAACTTGAGCCAGATAACCCAACTCCTTACCGTTAGCGCGAACCCGCACCGATTTCCCCGGCATCAAAAATGGCTTGCTATCGGAAGAAGTCTCCAGCTTTAAATGCAGGTGCTCCATCAGTGTTTCCAACACTCCTTTAAGATCATAGAAATCATATTCCTGGCCCCTTGGTTTCCATGGAGTGAGTTCATAAGGCCCCAGCACGATAGCTGACAACACCGCTTTTTCCGTGCGCTCCCCAGAGGGCTCTGAAAAATAGACACTCCCTACTTCAAACAGTTTGAGTGGTTTCTGGCCCTTGCTTAAATTGAGCCACGCCGTCTTCAACAAACCGGGAAGCAGGCTGGTTCGCATGGTATCGTTTTCAGAACTCAATGGATTTTTCAGCGCGATCATCTGATCTTTCTCTGAAGCAAAAGCCGTTTTAAACTCTTCGGCATACAGGCGTTCTATAAAACTGAAATGAACGGTTTCGGCAAAGCCAGTACAACAAAAAACCTCACGCACTTTTTTAATGACGCTTTGCCGGGCCGATATCTTCACCGGTCTCACACCCGCCACCGGGAACACCGTATCGACCTTGTCGAAGCCATCGATTCGGGCGATTTCCTCAATCAGGTCTACCTCGCGCGAAAGATCGGGACGAAAGCTGGGAATTTTCACCTGCATGGTTTCTGAGGGTTCTGCGATCTCCATGCCCAAACGAGAAAGCAGGTCCCGAATTTGCCCTGCGTTAAAACTTGCACCCAAAAGCTGATTCACCCGGCTCACCCTTAACGGAATGCTCAATGGTTTTCCCGTCTCAGGGTAAATATCCACCCGCCCCGAACAGATTTCTCCGCCTGCGAGTTCCTTTATCAGCAGGGCCGCCCTCGCCTGTGCAGAAACCACGCCATTCCAATCCACACCGCGCTCGAAACGGTAAGAGGAGTCCGAACGTAATCCATATTTTTTTGAGCCTTTGCGAACTATAGCCGGATCAAAACAGGCGCTCTCCAGCACAACATGACAGGTGGTTTCAGAAACCTGGCTGTTGGTCCCGCCCATGATTCCCGCTAATGCCACGGGTTTTTCGCCATCGGCGATGACCAGGGCATCGGGCTCAAGTTTTAATTCGGTTCCATCCAGACTTGCAAAGGCTTCGCCTTGGTTCGCCCGGCGTATAACGATTTTATTGCCCACCAACAAATCTTTATCAAAGGCATGTAAAGGCTGGCCGTATTCCATCATCACGAAATTGGTGACATCCACAATATTATTGATAGGACGAAGGCCAATAGCAACCAGCCTATCTTTCAGCCATTTCGGGGAAGGGCCGACTTTCACATTTTCTATCACCAGAGCGCAATAACGCGGGCAAAGTTCCGGCTCTAAATTTTCAACAGATACACGACCTTCTACCTTTCCAGATTCGGCCTCAAGCATTCTGAGGGGATCAGAAAGTTTCAATGACTTGTTCAGGAGAGCCGATACTTCACGGGCCACACCGATATGCGACAAACAATAACCGCGATTGGGCGTCACATTCAGTTCCAGCACTTCGCTCTTTTCCCCGTCGGGGAGTTCCACCGTTTCATGGCTTTCTATTTCCAACCCCGCCATAGTCAGGACATGGCCCAACTCATCTGCCGGGACATCAATTTCGGTGTATTCTTTTAACCAGTCAACTTGTACTTTCATTAAATTCCCTTAAATGAATCCCTCCCATTAAAAGAGGGCCGGGGTGATTTACAGCTTTCATGCAATATGCGGGCATTCATTGGAAAGCCGCTTATTTTTCAAAGCGACACTCGTGGAAGATTATATGTGAACCTTTCTTAAAAATCCACCGAGCACTCCCTCCTATCGTTTGTTTAATAACACTAGAGACCGCTCCAGAGTAATCTTTCGCCCTTAAAAATTACCATGAGTTCGTTCTCTGTGCGGAAAATCCTCCGCCGTGATAAAGTATGACGAGAAGGCAAAACCACTATGGGACTACTATGAAACTCACAGAAGAAAAAATTCTTTCAATGATGAAAAAGAAAGTCGCGCGCCCCATGAAGGTGGCGGAGCTTTCCCGTCAATTAGGCGTGCCCGAAACTCAGAAACGTGAGTTTCGCAGTCTCATCAAAGAAATGGCTGGCGAAGGCAGCTTGATAAAAATTCGCGGGGGACGCTATGGGCTGCCCGATGAAATGAATCTGGTCACCGGAAAACTGCACGGTCACCCGAACGGTTTCGGGTTCGTCATTCCCGACCATCAACAGGGGGAAAACGATGTTTACGTCAACCGCCGCCACATGAACGAAGCCATGCACAAAGACCATGTGGTAGTTCGGGTCGAATCGGAACGGGAACCGGGAAGACCACAAGGACGGGTCATACGCATCCTCCAACGCAACACCACACATATCGTTGGCACTTATGAAACCTTCGGCAAAGACGGCTGGGTCATCCCCACCGAGTCAAAATATTTTCATGATGTTTTTGTTCCCGGCAAAAACCGCAAGGGGGCCAAAAACGGACAGATCGTCCACCTGGAAATTGAGACCTTCCCGACCCGTCACAAACCACCCATTGGCAAAGTGTTGGAAGTATTGGGGACTTCCAACGACCCTAATGTCGAGATTCAGTCCATCTTCAGAAAATTTGGAGTGCGCCAGAGCTTTTCTCCGGAAGTTCTCGATGAGGCGCGAGATGTTGGAGCGGAAGACCCCACCGAATCATTGAAAAACCGAAAAGATTTCACAAAACTTCAGACCTTCACCATCGACGGAGAACGGGCCAAGGATTTTGATGACGCGGTTTCTCTGGAACGCTTCGAAGAAGGCTACCGACTTGGTGTTCATATCGCCGATGTCAGCCATTTCGTGCGGGAAAATTCTCTACTCGATCAGGAAGCCCTGGAAAGAGCGACCAGCATCTATTACGCCGATGGTGTCATCCCCATGCTTCCCGTTTCCCTGTCTAACGAAGCATGCAGTTTAAAACCTGATGAACCGCGTCTCACAGTCAGCGCCATCATGGACTTCGACAGCAAGGCAAACTTTATTGCCGGAACCCTTCATCCTTCGATCATCAAAAGCCAACGCCGATTCACCTACAACGAAGTCCACCAACTACTGGAAGAAGAAGCTGATGATCCGTTTATGCCAACCTTGGTCCACATGCATCAGCTCAGCCAACTCCTGAGGAAAAAGAGATTCCAGCACGGCAGTGTCGACTTCCAGGTGCCGGAATCGGAAATCCATATGGACTCCGCCGGTCATGTCGAGCGCATCAGCATCAGCGAACACAACTCGGCACACGAACTGATTGAGGAGTTTATGCTGGCCGCCAACCAGTTCGTCGCGCTCAATCTGCACGAACGCAGCATTCCGTCCATCCACAGAATTCATGAAGCGCCTGACCCGGCCCGGCTCACCGGGTTCAATGAGTTCGTCGACACGTTCAAATTGCGCCTTCCTTCACCGGCCCGTTCATCCGATTTACAAACTCTTGTACAACAGGTTAAAGGGCGCCCCGAGGAAAGAGTCGTCAATACCCTGCTTCTTCGCACCATGAAGAAGGCACGCTATTCCGAAATCGATCCCGGTCATTTCTGCCTGGGCTTTCCTCATTATGCTCATTTCACTTCACCGATCCGCCGCTATCCCGATCTCGTGCTGCACCGAATCATTAAGAAATACCTGAAACGTAAATGCCCGCAAAAAGAAAAAAAAGCGTTGTTGTCCCAACTTGCTGAAATCTCAGAACAGTCCACTCACATGGAAATTCAAGCCATGTCCATAGAACGGGAAGTGACCGACCTGCGCCGAGCCCAGTTCATGGCAGATAAGATCGGCAAGACCTTTCACGGAGTCATCACAGGTGTTACCGGGTTTGGATTTTTTGTCGAGTTACAAGAAGTGTTCGTCGAAGGTCTGGTCAAAATTTCCAGTATCACAGACGACTATTATCTATTCATTGAAACCGAACACCGGCTCATCGGGCAAAGACGCCACCGCAGCTTCCAGATCGGCGACAAAGTCAAGGTACGAGTTGCCGCTGTAGACCTGGGACAAAAACGCATCGACCTGACTGCACTGCTGTGACACATGAAAACTCTGGCGTGGAAAAATTTCATAACAAGAGCCCTTAAAGAAAGACCCACACTACTAGAACGCCCACCCCCTATTCTGCCTTTTTTGCTTGCTTACATGAGCGGACTTTGCGGGTCTTTCCCCGCCACCCGCCAACTCATTGTGCCCGGTTTATTACCGCTTTGTTTGTTTCTCTTCGCCCTGTTTCTCGCTCATCATAAAACCCGCAAACTATCATCTATTATTGTACTTTTTCTGGCTGGCTTCGGAACTCTGGCCCCGACCTTGCCAGACTTGATGCGTCCTTCAAATCATATTCTGAATCACATTCAAGAAGGGAAAACCACCTCGGTACAAGGCAGGCTATATTCATCGCCACGCGTTCTTGAAGATAGAACGTATTACCTGCTGGAACTGGAGTCTTTGAACGCCCGGCCCGTTACCGGAACCGTTCGGGTGAGTGTTTACAAACCACATGCCGTTTTTAAATCCGGGGACCGGCTTCGATTCAACAAAATACGCCTGAAAATTCCTCGCAACTTTAAAAATCCAGGCCGGTTCGATTATCACCTTTACCTGAAATCAAAAGGCATTGACGTGACCGGCAACATCTCCCGACCCGAGACCATGGAACGAACAGGCCGGTTCGACCTGCCCTTCTGGCATACCGGCCCTCAGCAATTGAGAAGCCGCTTGGTGAAAAGCCTGGAAAAACTGTTTCCCGGCGAAGAAGGAGCCTTACTCAAAGCCATGGTTTTGGGGATGAAAGATTCCCTGCCATTTGAAGTACGGGAAAATTATATCGCAACCGGACTGGCCCACCTGATGGCGGTGTCTGGACTGCATATCGGGTTTGTGGCGGCGGCATCTTATTTCACTCTCTGGCCTGCGGTGTTTTATTGGCTCTTCCGGTTAAAGCCGGATAGCGCCCGCGCCGGACACGCTCGAAAGGTCACGGCTGTTCTCTGCCTGATTCCGGTTCTTTTCTATATGGTGGTGGTCGGAGCAAAAGTATCTTCACTCAGAGCGGGAATCATGGTGAGTGCCTTGCTCATAGCCATTTTGTTTGACCGAAAAAGTAGTCTCTTTAATGCCTTCCTGACCGCAGCCTTTGTTATTTTGTTGTGGAAACCCGAATCCGTACTCGATGTCGGCTTCCAACTTTCTTTTATGGCTGTCGGGGGAATCCTGCTGGTCTTCACCCTGTTATCACAAATCAACGATGACCCGGTGGCCCGGATGGGAGAACCCACATGGTCACAAAAATTAATGCGCGGCACTTCACCCGATGCGCAGGAAACCTTTGGGCAATATTTAAAACTTCGCTTGGAGCAAATTTTAATTGGCGGAGCTTTGGCATCGGTCACTGTCACCATCGTCACTCTTCCCGTTCTGATTTATCAATTCAACCGCATCAGTCTGGTCGGTGTTTTTTTAAACATAATTATGGTTCCCCTGGCTTCCCTTCTGATTCCCACAGTATTGTTGATGACCATTGTGGGAACCATCTCGACCACCCTGGCCGCCTTACCTCTCTTGCCCGTACGGGGTATCGCCCAAACTTTTCTATGGGTGCCAGAAGTTTTTGCCCGCCCCTCTTTCTCCTCCCTCCATGTCCCAACACCCCCATCCTTATGGCTGGTTTTCTATTTTTCAGTCCTCTTGAGCGGACTGATCATCCTGCGAACTCATGCATTGAATCTGGAAATTGGCAGTCTGCTGAAAAAAAGTTTTATCATTTCCGTTTTGTTCGCACTGGCCCTGTTTTCCTGGCCGCGCGCCTTTCAGTTCCCCGGCGACAAACTAACCATAAGCGTGCTGGATGTCGGGCAAGGAGAGTCTCTTTTCATCGAATTTCCCAATGGCGAAACTCTGGTGATGGATGGCGGCGGGTTTTATAAAAACCGGCTCGATGTCGGCGGACGGGTGGTCGCACCATTCTTGTGGAACCGGGGCATCCGAAAAATTGATTATATGGTCGCCACCCATTCCGACAACGACCACATTCGCGGATTGTATTCCCTACTAGACCTTTTCCCGGTTAAACATTTCCTGACTCTCGGCGATAGTTTCGTTGGCAAGCGTCTCAGGAACTTACAGAATCAGGCCGGGGAAAAGGGAGCAAAATTCCTACGGTTAAAAATAAACAAACCCCTCCTGATTGGCGAAGTCCGACTCATCCCCCTGCACCCGAAACCGGATCAACCCTCTAACTCAGATCGAAGGGTCGATAACGACCTGTCACTGGTCCTGCGACTTGACTACAGAGGTTTCAGCATGTTGTTCACGGGTGACATCGGTGACAAAATAGAGGAAGAACTGGTGAAAAACCCGCAACAGATCGATGCCGATATTTTAAAAGCCCCGCACCACGGTAGCCGCTTCTCCAATTCACCGGCATTTATCAAAGCGGTCGACCCTGACACGGTGATATTCTCCAGCGGTTACCTCAACCGCATGCGCCACCCACACCCAAAAACCCTTGAACGCTACCAGAATGCAGACGTTGATATTCGTCGCACCGATGCACAGGGTGCAGTGCAAATCATCACCGATGGGAATAGCTACGAAATACACACTCACGAGAACCTTTAAGAAAGAGACTTATGCAAAGATATCTTAATAAAACAGCATTGACTTTCTCCCGCCTGCCTTTATATTAGGCACTCACATCTCTCAAAACCTTTTGAAATATCGGACACTCCGTCATGACCCCGGAACGCCGGCCTAAAATTCTCATCGTGGATGACTCGAGAACCATTGTTGCTCTCATCAACTCCATCCTGAAAGAGGACTACGACACCGTCACCGCCAGCAACGGGCTTGAGGCTATCGAAGTCTACAGTCGGGCAAAGCCTGACCTCGTCCTCATGGATGTGGAAATGCCGGTGATGGATGGTTTTGAGGCCTGTAAAAAAATCAAGGAGCAGAGCAAAAACACCTTCACCCCCATCATCTTTATCACCAGCAAGGTTGACCTGCAAAGCATGAAGACCGGGCTAAAAGCCGGTGCCGAAGATTACCTGACCAAACCTTTCGAACCGGAAGAACTGCTGGCGCGAGTGCAAGCCGTACTGCGCACCAAAAAACTCTATAACCAGTTGATGGAGGCTTACGCCATCATTGACTTTGAGCGAGACAGCATCGCGCGGATACAGAAAAGCCTGATTTGCCAGGAACTTCCCAAAGCTTCCGGGTTCAATTTTTTTGCCGACTACCAGCCCTCTGCCAAAGCCAGCGGCGACTATTATGATTTCATTCAGGTCGATGAGGACCATCTTGGAGTACTGGTCGCCGATGTTTCAGGGCATGGCACTCCGGCGGCAGTCATCATGGCCATGATGCGGGTTCTGATCCGTTCTTTTCTCGCCAAGGTGAATTCCCCCAAAGAGGTGCTCGAAACCCTCAACACCATCCTTTGTGAAAATCAGGAGTCGGGGCACTTCATCACCGCTTTTTATGGAGTCATCCATCTTCCCAGCCGCATGATGAAATTCGCTTCGGCGGGGCATAATCCACCGCTGCTCATTGCATATGAGACCGGAAAAATTGAACACCTCAATACAGAAAAAGGCTTCCCGCTCATGATCCATTGCACTAACGATATCGAAGAAAGGGAAATCCTGCTTCCGCTCAACAGCAAACTGATCTGTTACACAGATGGGCTCACCGAAGCCCGAGGCAGGGGGAGCGATATGTACGGCCTGGATCGACTGGGGAAAAAATCGCTGGAATTCGGTCAATCCCAAAATGCCGATGAACTGGGCCTCGCCCTTAAACAAAATTTGCAGAACTTCCTCGGCGAATGCGAGTTCACCGATGACTTCACCCTGGTGATTGTGGAAGTCGAACCTTGACAAGTGACAATTATTACTTTACAGTTTAGAGATGATAACGAGCTTCAAGGATAGAAGGCTTAAACGTTTCTACGAAACAGGGGAGCGTGGGAAAATTCAACCCAAGCTGCTTGACCGCGTAGAATTCATTCTTTCTCTTTTAGATATTGCAGAAACCATTTAAGATATAAATGTTCACAGCCTTCATTTGCACCCACTCAAAGGAAATAAAAAAGGGATTTGGAGCGTGACAGTCAGAGCCAATTGGCGAATCATATTCCGCTTCGAAAACGGAAAAGTTTTTGACGTTGAAATGACCGACTATCATTAAAAAGAATCAGGTAAGGAGTTTTTATTATGCCCATGAAAAAACCACAGCACCCAGGAAAAGCTATTCGCATTTCTTGTTTGGAGCCCAACAATTTAACCGTTACAGAAGGGGCAAAGATTCTTGGTGTGACCCGCCAGAACTTGAATAATATCGTCAATGAAAAAAGTGGTGTGTCTCCAGAAATGGCCATTAGAGTCGCAAAGGCTTTTGGAGGGACACCGGATGCATGGTACAGAATGCAATCGGCTTACGATATCGCTCAGGCCAAGAAGAAAGCGGCGAAAATAAAAGTTAAAACCTATAAACCGGAAAATGTCCCAATGGTGGTGTAAGGGAAGAAAGTTTTGGTTTCGGACCGGTTTTCCTTAACTTCTTTATTTTCAAACAACAGTAAATGCTCCATTGACCGAATCAATCGCTTAAATCAAAAAATATCTCGTTTTTTTGACTTTTAAGAACCGTTCTATTATATTGGCCGCATTCCGCATAGACAAACACAGTATTGCTTCACCAAAACTGAGGCCAGCCTGTATCCGTTCAAGGTTTTGTTAGGCACTACACAATTTCCATTTTCCTGCACATTGGAAATTAATATAGCTCGATAGACCTCGGAGGTTAACTTTGGCTGTACCTGATTTTCAGTCCTTCTTTTTGCCCCTGTTAAAATTTGCTGCCGATGGAAAACTTTGTGGAGATACTGGTTTGGTTGGAGGCAAATGACCTCAAGGTGCGCTTTGAAAAACCCCTAGATTCTTCGCTCACGCTCAGAATGACATGCAAAAACCGTTGTATTGTCATCCTGATGAGCCTTGGCGAAGAAGGATCTCGCCTTTTCTCGGTCAAGAACAACTTACGTAAATTTTTCTTCATAGCAAGGGGAGCTTCAATGTCCTCCTGGCCGCTCCACTTTTCCTATGTCCTGCTGGCGGCGAACCGCCACTGGTAACTTTCATAGGCTTTTAAAGCCAGCGTCCCGTACGGTTAATGGATTAAGTTAGCTTTGGGTTATTTTTCGCTAAAATTTCAAAAAACTGCTGGATTGCCACGTTGCCGTTGGCTCCTCGCAACGATGGCAAAAAAAATGGACCTATAATAATAATCCTGAAATCAGGCTCATAATTAACTTATGGACTAAACTCATGGGACGCTAGTAACAATGCTCGGCTTAAGGAGCCCCTGCTAAAAGGGTCCAGCGTCACGCGTGGTGCTCCCTCATTTGTCTTCATGCCCCCGGAGTACTGGCGGCTAGTGGTTGTGATTTGGGGCATTATTTGGTATAAAGGTTGTTTTCCTAAACCTTTAAATACTGGCGCGAATTATTATGGCAAACGTAGAGAAACTGCAGGAGCATCTTAAAAAGGCAAAATCCAAACTGGCAGAAACCAAAGGAACCGAGATAGAAGTCCGCAAAATGAAAAAGAAAACCAAGCGGCTGGCTCGAAAGTCCAACAAAATCACTGCCACTGAGAAAATGGCCGAGCTGAAAAAGAAAAAGAAAAAGGATCGTAAAGCGGGTTCCTCAGACTAACCGGGCCACGCCCGGTGGGAATAGAGCAATAACTTTTCCTGCTAGTAACGTTGTTCTCGGTTTTAACTACTCCGGAGATACTGGTGTCTTTTGATATTGAACATATGGCCGTGCTGGCACGGTTGAAGTTGACCCCTGACGAAAAAGTAAGAATTTCGGGTCAGATGGGGACGATCATCGAATACATAGAAAAACTCAGCAAACTCAACACCGATGATGTGGAACCGACAGCGCATGTGTTAGGGATCAATAACGTGTTCCGCGAGGATGAACCCGATACAAAACCTCTCGCAGACCATAACCCGATAGCCGACTCACCGGCGCACAACAAAGGGCATTACGAAGTGCCTCAGATTATTTAAACCACGGGGCGTTGGGCCAGCGAGCAATAGCTTTATACTGCTACAACGATTATCTCGGCCTAAAGAGCCAGTTGCCTCCGATAACCGGCTTATAAATACACGAACACATTCCAAAAACTCTTCATGCACCGCACAACAATCACTCAGGCCCGGGAACTTCTCAGGCAAAAAAAGCTCAGCTCCGTACAACTGACCGAAGCCGTGTTCGCACGCATCGACCAGGTGGAAGACAGAGTCCAGGCTTTTGTGCACCTGATGCGCGAAAAAGCTCTGCAACAAGCCAAAGATGCTGATGTCCGTATCGCTGCAGGCGAAGAAGCGCCACTCCTGGGTATTCCCATCGCGCTGAAAGATTTGATCTGCACGCAAGGCAGCCGCACCACCTGTTCGTCAAAGATTCTCGACCAATTTGTTTCTCCTTATAACGCTACCGTTACCGAAAAGTTGAATCAGGCAGGAGCTGTGATCGTGGGCAAGACCAATATGGATGAGTTTGCCATGGGGTCTTCCAATGAAAACTCACACCACCACCCAACGATGAATCCCTGGAGTTTGGACCGGGTACCGGGAGGTTCCAGCGGAGGTTCTTCTGCCGCCGTTTCGGCACACGAATGCGTGGCCGCGCTCGGCAGTGACACCGGCGGTTCCATCCGCCAACCGGCCAGTTTTTGCGGCGTGACGGGATTAAAACCAACCTATGGGCGAGTATCACGGTTTGGGCTGGTGGCTTTTGCCTCCTCTCTCGACCAGATCGGCCCCTTAACAAAAACCGTTGCCGATGCAGCTACTCTGTTGAACGTGATCGGCGGTAAAGATCCACGCGATTCCACCTCCGCCGATGTCGCACTGCCTGACTTCACTCAGGCTCTACAGAAGGATGTAAAAGGCATGAAGCTCGGCATTCCCAAAGAATATTTCACCGGCGGGATCAACCCTGCGGTTGAAAAAGCCGTGCAGGAAAGCATCCGCACTCTTGAGTCGCTGGGGATGCAGACGGTGGAAGTTTCTTTGCCACATCTCGACTACGCCGTGGCCACCTACTACATCATCGCCTGCGCCGAAGCCAGCACCAACCTTTCGCGTTATGATGGAGTTAAATATGGCTATCGCACCGAAAAGTCTGACAGCCTTGTCAGTATGTATGAAAACACCCGCGAGGAAGGTTTTGGCGAAGAAGTTAAAAGACGAATCATTCTCGGAACCTTCGTGCTCAGCACCGGTTATTACGATGCTTATTATTTGAAGGCACAAAAGGTGCGAACATTGATCAAGCAGGATTTTGAAAACGCATTGACTCAATGCGATGTCATCGCCTCACCGGTCACCCCCTACCCGGCCTTCAAACTTGGCGAAAAACTGGATGATCCGTTGCAGATGTATTTGGCGGATATTTATACCATCTCAGCCAACCTGGCCGGCATCCCGGCAATGTCCATTCCCTGCGGTTTTGCCGAAGGCCTCCCGGTCGGCTTGCAACTGATGGGCAAACATTTTGATGAAGCCCGTCTCATCACTGTCGGGCACCAGTTCCAAAAAGCCACCGATTTTCATACCAAAGAAGCACCGCTCTAACCTATAACCCCCTTTTCTTCAGTCGAGCAGAAAGCCCCTCCAGGTTCTATTTCAATCCAGTCTGTTGAGAGAACCTGGTCTTCGCGCGCTTAATATGCAGGGCCTTGTGTCTAAATTTAAAAATCTAAGACTCGAACAAGAACCCCCCACCCATGATAGGTGGTTTTTTTTATTTTAGAAAACCCCCCATTCAGAAAAAAACAATCTTCCCAGCCCCACTACTCCAGATCTATGATCCAACTGACCAGCAAAAAACTCTATCAACACTATGTAAAAGTTTTTTTCCACCCCCCCCTCTCCCCGTAAAGAAATCAGTACGAACGCCCCCGTATAGCCATTGCGATAAAACCCTAAGGCATTACAAAACAATATCTTTTTATGTACCCAAAAATTGGTACGAACCTTGCTGTTATTTTTGTTAAGGATTTAACTATAAGACTGGGTTCAAGCTGAAAAAACACATATGGGAAGTTTCCATAAATATAAAATCACAAACATAAAAAAATCATTTAAGGAGCACCTGCACATGAGCGCATTCACCTCTCAATCATCACCCGCAAGCAAGTCTGGTTTTTTTGGTTTGTTCAACGGGAGTAAAAATGGATTATTAAAGTCAGAGAGTGGTCTTCTCTCCTGTCTAGACAATGTGCAGGCAAATGTATTGGTTGCGGATAAGGAGTTTAATCTTACTTATGCGAATGATAGTGCTGTCAATACCTTAAGCGCTCATCAAGGATCAGATTTATGATGTATTCGGGGTTTCCCTGAATGATCTTGTAGGCGGTTCCATCCATCGCTTTCATAAAGACCCGCGAAAAATTGAAACAATATTACGCAATCCATCAGCATTGCCGCACACGGCAGAGTTTAGTTTTGGCGAGGTGACTTTGGCGGCAACCATAAACTCGACTAAAGATGCAAATGGAATGATTTCCGGTTATGTGGTTAATTGGGAAAATGTCACAAAGATCAAGTCAACCAAACGGGCCATGGACCAGGTTAATTCGATGATGGAAAATGCTCCCGTGAACGTGTTGTTTGCAGATAAGGACAGCTTCG
>JACNKA010000051.1 GCA_014382285.1 Nitrospinota bacterium
AAGGTAAAGAAATCATCCGTGTTACGGTTGAGGAGCCTTTCTATGTACGACCCGAGGAACATCCGGGTGCAATCTAAGGAGCAATACGACGCTCTGCGATAGTAGCGTGAATCAATCCGGTTTCGTGGCGGGGCTTATCGGGCCCCGTCCGGAATCCGGTTAATACGCAACAAGGAGATTAAAATGGGCAATGTAACTCACGCAAAATCAGGCGATCCAATGCTCGCGGTACTTGGGCAAACGGGTTCTCTGGAAGAACTGAAAGAGGAAAGAATATCCCTGCAATTAGCCAGGGGACGTGTTTACGATATTCTTTCCAGTGCATTCAGTTATCCTTGGAACCGAAAGTTTTTCCGGCCCAAGTCTTTGCTTGAGCCCATGGATATTGCGCTTGTAGACGAAGAAGATTGGAAGCATGTTAAATCCATTATTGATGGGTTTAGCAGGTATTTACCTAAAATGACTGTCAAACAGGTGCAACAGGAATATATCAGGGTTTTTGGGCATGCAGTTTCCATGGAATGTCCTCCTTATGAAATGCAGTATGGCACTGAGGGTGGTATCCAGTCTCAGACCGATGTTTTGATTCAGTTGGGTGGCTTTTATGAAACCTTCGGGTTTGAACAGCCTCGCAATAGAACCCGGGAACGGGTGGATCATATTTCCATTGAGTTGGCGTTCATGTTTTTCATGTGCTTTAGAACCGCTTTTGGGATTCAAAACGGACATGATGAAAGAAATATCAATGTTCTGACCAGTAGCATGAAAAAATTCACTCGCAATCATATCGGGCGGTGGGGTCCTTTGTTTTGTATCTTTACATCCCGAAAGGCCGAGCGAGGACTCTATAAGGACATTGTTGATATTCTGGCAATTTTCCTGAAAAACGAGAATCTTCTGCTGGATATCAAACCTGTCAAAGTCGAAGAACCGGAATACCGGTCCTTGTCTTATAGTATGGAAAATGATTTGATCGCCAACGCGCCATCTGAGTGTGAACCACGATAAGCTGGAGATAAGCTCGACCCAATAAATTTATAGTTCTTAAGCCCGGAGATGAGTAGCCCATGCTCATTCTCCGGGTTTTTTTTGTCTACGCCGGGGGGAACGCCATTTTTCCCTGGCTAGCGGTTGTTAGTTTGCCCCCACGGCTAGTGGGCTCTCCGTAATTTTGTTTATTTTTTAAAATCCCCCTCGACTGAATCAGCATCTAATTCCTATTGGCTGGGGTTACACCTTGGGCAGACCCAGATTTTCTGGCCTAAACTCAGCCAGTAATGGGTCGCCTTGAGAGACTCGTGGCGAACCCAGGGGAGGAGACAAGGGCGCTAAATGTTTATCTACGATACGATGAATCAGGGGCTGGAGCTTCTTGCCAGACGCGAGTTGCAGGATGCTGAAAACTTGTTTTTGAGCGTGATCAACGATCCCTACTCACAGCCAGAAGAAACAAAACAGGCGAAGCAATATTTAAACGATATCCGCGATTGCAAAAAGGGCGATAAAAGCCTTAACTTTGACCAATATAAAGATCTGGTCAATAAGGTTGTTGCCTCTCTGGATTACGTGGATGAACTGATTGCGGATGCTTATTGTTCTCCTGCCCGCTCCTACGCAGAAATCGACCAGGAGCTTTCTTCTCGAATTCCCGCCATTGTTAACCGCCTCAAGCAAATTAAAATCAGGGATATTTCTGCTCGTGACAAACTGTTTGCAGGGTTTGAAAAAAGTGGTGCCCGCCTGATTCAAAAACGGTTGCAAGAGAAAAAGGACAATATTGAACAAGAAGATAATTCCTTTGATAACTACCGTTATAAAACAATTTTTAGAAAGTTTGTCGAGCAGATCAACCCCTTTCTGCTTGAAAAACATTTGGAGCTTTTAGATTATATTTTAGCGACCGGTGAGATCCAGCTTTTGGAAGATGCCAAGCTCACAGTGTTAACGCCCAAATATTCATGGATCATTGAATCCACTTTGAAAAGCCAGTGGTTTTTGTTGAGGAGTTATTTTTTCAAGGCCAAGGCAGAAATCGAGTCTCAGTTTAAGAAAAAGGAAGGAACTCGTAAGTACTGGGAAGAGGTGAAGTATAAGAAAATAAGAATATTTGAAGCGTGCGATTTTAGCGAGTCAAATATTCAGAAATTCCTTTTCATAGATAAGTTGAATTATAAAACACTGGAAGAAATTCATGACTTTGCAAGTACCATGGGTCTGGATTTAATGCCACGTGATGTCAGCCTTGCTTTGAGGGGTGTTGAGAAGGCCAAAAACCATATCCGCGAACGCGGAGGTTTTCTTATGGGGAACCGGAAAGTTTTTCAAGATGGTCTTCTGGAACTGGGGTTTTCCAGGAAAAATGCTTATGTCATAGCCCGGCAGGCGAAGCGTTCCAACAACCACCAGATCCAGGAAGCGTTCAAGCTTGCCCTGAAGGTGGCTCAAGGCGAAATCGCATGGTATCGCATTCCCCCCGATTCGGAAGAAATGAAAATTGAAATCGAGAACCAGTGCGTTAAGCATTTGAGCACGGTGCGAATTCATTTATTTGAAAGAGGGCGGTTGAATAAAATTCTGCTCCAGGAGGGAAAAAAACTGATCCGAACCTACCTTGAAAAGATATATGGGGACAAGGTTTCAGAATTGCATTGCTATTTTCGGCTGGAAACCATTCATCAATATTATAAACTGAAGTATTTTCAATACCACGAAGAAGCTGTCCCCAGTGTTTCCGAATTGATCAAGATAAGCAGAAAGGAGTTTAAGCCGACTCTTGTAAAAGGGTATGAGGCTTTTGTGAAAAAGAAACGATTGCAAATCTCCCCGGCGTTGCTCAAGGCAATTGCTGCCAAACCTTCCGTTACATTTTGGGAAGATGCCCATGTGACTCCTGAAGAAAAAATTCTTTTGCGGTTCTGGTTTTTGATGGATCACGGAGTGTCTATAAACCAGAAACTTGTGGATGCAGGGGTCTTGAAACCCGGGTTTGATCTTTGGGGGTTTTTGAGCCGGTGAGCCGCCACTGGGCGTACCCCTTGTATGTTTGCAAGGAGGTAATATTGTAGTAATAGTTGTTCCT
>JACNKA010000173.1 GCA_014382285.1 Nitrospinota bacterium
AAACACTCTGGAATGAAAATCTCATCTCCAATGCTTGACATTTAACACAGTTGCTTCGGGGCACGAAGGCAAATGATGAATATCACGTGCTCATTACCAGCGGAGGTACTCCGCAATAAAAAAACGGGATGAGCTTTTTAAAAGCCCATCCCGTTTTATTTTAAGCTATTGGGTTATTCTGCTGCTACCGCGTCTTTCAAAGCTTCCTTGCGGCTGAGCTTGACCTTGCCTTGTTGATCCACATCAATGACCTTGACTCGGATCTCATCACCTTCTTGGATCTCGTCACTGACATTTTTGATGCGGCGGTCACATATTTGCGAGATGTGTACGAGGCCATCGGTGCCGGGGAAAATTTCCACGAAGGCTCCGAAATCGACGATCTTTTTGACCTTGCCGAGATAAATCTTCCCGACTTCGACTTCCTGAACCAGGTTTTGCACATACTCAATGGCCTTTTTGGCGGCTTCCTCATCGGAGGAGGCGATTGAGACCACCCCATCATCGTTGATGTCGATGGTGACGCCGGTTTTGTCAATGATATCGCGGATGACTTTGCCGCCGGGTCCAATAACATCGCGAATTTTATCTTTCGGAACCGTAATCTGCACGATTCTTGGTGCGTATTTGGACATTTCATCCCTCGGGCTTGGCAGGGCTTTATCCATTTCACCGAGGATATGCATTCTCCCTTCCTTAGCTTGCTCAAGGGCTTTGCCCATGAGGTCACGATCCAAGCCGTCCACTTTGATATCCATTTGCAGAGCGGTGATTCCTTTGCTGGTTCCCGCTACTTTAAAGTCCATATCGCCGAGATGATCTTCGGAACCGAGAATGTCGGAAAGAATCGCCACTCGGTCGCCGTCTTTAATCAGTCCCATAGCGATGCCCGCAACCGGGGCTTTAATGGGGACACCTGCATCCATCATTGAGAGCGAACCGCCACACACTGAAGCCATGGAGGAGGAGCCGTTAGACTCCAGAATCTCGGAAACTATGCGGATGGTGTAAGGGAATTTTTCCTTACTCGGCAGAACGGGTATGAGGGATCTCTCGGCGAGCATTCCGTGGCCTATTTCGCGCCGTCCGGGGCCACCAATAAACTTAACTTCACCGGTACAAAATGCCGGGAAATTGTAGTGCAGGAGAAAAGACTTGGTGCCCTTAAACTCCAAACTGTCGATCCGTTGTTCGTCCGCCGAAGTTCCCATGGTGGCGGAAACAAGAGCCTGGGTTTCGCCACGAGTAAAAACAGCGGAACCGTGTACTCGCGGCAAATAGCCGACCTTGATGCTGATAGGTCGAACATCGGCGAGGCCTCTGCCATCTACCCGATACTGTTTGTCGAGAACAAGGTTGCGCACAACGTCTTTTTCCAGATCATGGAAAATATCCTTAACTTCGCCTTTTCGCTCTTCCTGTTCTTCAGGACTCAACGCTTCGCTGAGGTCGGATTTGATTTTTTTGATGGCATCGCTGCGCTCGTGCTTGCCTGCGATCTGCATTGCATCATTCAGTCTGGATGCGGCCTGTGTGTGAATTTTACTTTTCAGTGCTTCGTCTACTTTGGGCTCTTCTACTTTAAGTTTTTCCTTGCCCAGAAGTTCACGCAGCTTGATCTGAATGCCGATTACTTTTTTAATTCTTTCGTGACCGAACTCAAGAGCTTCCATCATTTCCTGCTCGCTCACTTCGTTGGCACCGGCTTCAACCATGACGATTCCGTCGGAGGTTCCCGCCATGATCAGGTTCAGATCACTGTTTGCTGTGTCTTCGTAAGTGGGATTGAAAATCAGCTTGCCTTCTACCCGGGAAATACGAGCCCCTGCAACAGGGGTCTCAAACGGAATGTCGGAGATCATCAACGCAGCAGAAGCACCGGTGATGGCATTGACATCCGGGGGATTGACCTGGTCATGCGATACGACTATTCCAACGACTTGAGTTTCGTTTTTGAACCCTTTTGGGAACAAAGGCCTGATAGGCCTGTCGATCAATCGGCAAATGAGGGTTTCGATGTCTCCGGGGCGAGCTTCCCGCTTGAAAAAACTGCCGGGAATTTTTCCGGCGGCATAAGTTTTCTCCCGGTAATCTACAGTCAGGGGGAAAAAATCGATTCCTTCTCTGGGTTCTTTAGCCATGGTAGCAGTGACCAGCACCATGGTATCACCTTGACGGACTACAACTGCACCGCCGGCTTGCCGGGCTAGATCCCCGGCTTCCAATGAAATCAATTTACCATCTATGTCTATTTCAACTTTTTCCATTAATATCTCTCCAATATTTTTTGTCCTGAGAATTCAGGGTAGGTTGGGCGCGATTATCTGCGTATGCCGAGCTTTGAAATAATGCTCTGGTAACGGCTAATATTTTCTTTTCTCAAATGATCCAAAAGTTTTCGTCTCTGGCTCACCAGCTTGAGTAATCCGCGCCGGGAATGGTGGTCTTTGGCATGCGTCTTGAAATGTTCGGTCAAATAGGTGACGCGTTTTGTTAGCAGTGCAATCTGCACTTCTGAAGACCCCGTGTCTTTTTCATGAAGCTTGTAATCAGTAATAACAGTAGTTTTTTGTTCTGCGCTCATTGTCATGATTTTTTCTCCAACTCGTTGAATGCGGGAAAACGATTTGGAAATGTTTTCGTAGAGACACATTTTCGGTGGTGCCCCTGCGAAAACATTCCAATCTTTTTCCTTCAAATTTCAAATGTTTATAACTAAATTAAAACACGCTTTAATTTAAATGCGATATCTTTTGGTGCCATTTGGCTGAACTGTTCCTGATCGACAAGAGGTTCAACGATGGCGAGCACCTTGTCGCTACCGTTGCAAACGCGCATCATCATCCCGGGTTTAAATTCTTCAGGATATGCCTTCAATGAAAATTTAGGCAGGGCATTGCCATTGGCAATAGGCTCTACGAAATCATCGTTGATGCGGATTTCAGGAAGAAATTCCAAAGCTTTTTCCACAGGAAAAAGCAATCTTGCCAGACTTCCATTATTGTTTGCGGTTTCCAACGCTTCAGGAGTGAGTGAAGAGTCTTGCGTAAACACTCCCACCTGTTTCCGAATCAATCCGGACATATGCGCACCGCAACCCAAGCTTTGCCCAATATCATGGCACAGGGTGCGGATGTAAGTTCCTGCAGAACAATGTACTTCAAATTCTACCCGATTTCCTTCCATATTTACAAAATCAATGGAATAAAAATGCACTGAGACGGGTTTTCTCTCGATAGTAATACCATTTCTGGCTAATTTGTAAAGAGGAATTCCGTTACTCTTCTTTGCCGAGTACATGGGGGGAACTTGTTTTTGTTCCCCGGTAAAGCTTATGAGCAGGTTCCGAACCTGAACTTCGGTGACCCCGGAAGGGTCCCCTTCAAAAATGGGCTTCCCGGTAGAGTCTTGAGTGTCTGTGGCCGAACCCAGAACCATAGTGCATTGATAACGCTTGGATAACGGGCCAAGAAACTGAATAATCCGGGTCGACAGGTTCAGGCAGATGGGCAAAATACCCTCCGCCATAGGGTCCAGGGTGCCTATATGCCCAGCTTTTTTTACACCCAGAATCTTCTTCACCAATTGAACCATGGAAAATGAAGTGGGGCCAGACGGTTTATAGAGGTTGACCACCTGATTCAGAGTGCAGTCCATTGAGTATCCTTGATATTTTTTCAACATGATCGGCGTTATCATCCCGGCGAAACTCCAGCTCAGGAAGATACCTTAAATAAAGGTTCTTGCCCAATGCATTACGGATGAACCCTTTAGCATTTACCAGCCCGTCCAGGGTGTCGATTTTTTCTTGTTCGGAACCCATTACGCTGACAAATATTTTAGCGTGTTTGAGATTATCAGAAACCTCCACCTTGGTAATGGTGGTGAAGCCTATCCGGGGATCTTTCAATCCACTTTGAACCAGCTTTGAAATCTCCTCAAGAAGGAGTTCCTGAATTCTTTGAGAGCGCTTGAACCGCATGAAAATACCTGCTATTTCAAATAGTTTCCGGAGCCAAGATTCATGGTTTCGGTTTTGCAATCGGTGATCTCGGCCAGATTCATTCGATCAATAGCATCGACCACCTTTGTCAACAACCCATCCATGTACGGACGGTCAGACCCCACAGCGGAGATGCCGATGTGGAGGCTTTGCCAATTGTCCTGATCCCCAACTTCTGCGACTGACACATTAAAGTTGTTCTTGAGCCGGTCTTTAATTGACCTGACGACCTGGCGTTTACCTTTTAAAGATCGGTTTCCGTGCAAATAAAACTTTATAGAGCAACAACCGATAATCATTTTTCTTTGCGGAAAACCGCATATCAGTGTTTGATTTCTTCCAAAATAAATGGTTCGATCACGTCCCCTTGTTTCATATCCTGAAATTTCTCGATAGAGATACCACAATCGTAACCTGCCGCAACTTCCTTGACGTCGTCCTTAAACCTTCTGATGGATGCGATCTTGCCCTGATAGACCACCACACTGTCTCGAATCAGGCGGGCTTCCAGGTTGCGTTCTATTTTTCCCGACAGAACATGGCATCCGGCAATGGTACCGACTTTAGGAATGGTAAACACCTCGCGGATTTCTGCTTTACCGACAATGATCTCTTTGAATTTTGGAGCCAACATTCCCTGCAAGGCTTGCTTCATATCATTGATGGCATCGTAAATAATGCTGTAGAGACGAATATCTACTTTATCGCGAGTGGCCAGTTTCGTGGCCTGGTCCGTCGGGCGCACGTTGAATCCGATAATGATGGCGTTGGACGCGCAAGCCAGAAGAACATCTGACTCGGTGATACCTCCGACAGCATCATGAATACATTTGATGCGAACTTCCTTATCGCCTAAATTACCAAAAGCTTCCTGGACGGCATGAATCGAGCCCTGGACGTCTGCCTTGATAATCAGGTTGAGTTCTTTAATCCGACCTTCAACAATCTGCTGATGCAGGTCATCCATGGTGATGCGGGTGGATTTGGCCAGTTGGATTTCCCGCTGTTCCTGCAGTCTCAGGCTACTGAGCTGCCGGGCCTTTTTTTCGTCCCGAACTACCATGAAGTGGTCACCGGGTTGCGGAACATCCGGCAACCCCACAACCTCTACAGGAGTGGAAGGAATGGCTTGCTTAATTTTTTTGCCCTTATCATCAACAAGCGCTCGAACCTTGCCGAAATAACAGCCCACAATAAAAGGCTCGCCAACCCTCAAGGTGCCGCTTTCAATAATCATGGTGGCGATAGGCCCACGTCCTTTATCCAGCCTGGACTCGATCACCACTCCTCTACCACGTAGTGACGGATTGGCTTTCAGCTCCATGACTTCCGCTTGCAGGAGCAGGTTTTCAAGCAGGTGGTCAATTCCCGTTCCGTTCAGGGCCGAGACTTCCACGTAAATTGTCTGTCCACCCCAGTCCTCAGGCAGAAGACCCAGGTCGGCCAATTGCTTTTTGACTTCATCGGGTTTCGCATCGGCTTTGTCAATTTTGTTGATGGCGACAAGAATAGGAACCCCGGCCGCCTCTGCATGATGAATTGCTTCTTTTGTTTGCGGTTTGATTCCGTCATCGGCGGCGACAACCAGAACGACAATATCTGTTACCTGTGCGCCCCTGGCCCTCATGGCTGTAAAGGCTTCGTGTCCCGGTGTGTCGAGGAAGGTGATGGACGACCCCTTGATGCGAGCTTGATAAGCGCCAATATGCTGGGTGATTCCACCCGCTTCCATTTTAGTGACATCAGTTTTACGGATGGCATCCAGAAGGGAGGTCTTGCCGTGATCAACATGGCCCATGATGGTCACAATCGGAGCACGGGAAATATGGTCTTTAATGTTGTCTTCTTCCTCTTCCAGAAAGTCGAGTTCAGATTTTTCAATATGAAGTTCAACCTCGAACCCGAGCTTGTCTGCCACCTTGCTGGCAAGGTCAAAGTTCAGGGTCTGGTTGATGTTGGCCAGAATTCCGAAAATCATTAATTCCTTAATGATTGTATTCGGGGTGCATTTCAATTTCTCGGCCAGTTCCCGCACGGGTGTATTCTCGCCAATTTGAACCAGCTCGAAACTTTCTTCCGGCACAGCAATTTCTGGATCTGATTTGGGAGCAACGGGAGGTGCTGTCACCGCAGCGGGTTTTTCTTTTGTAGCCGGGGCCGGTTTTTCTTTTGCAGCCGGGGCCGGTTTTTTTTCGACGGGTTTTGGTTTGTCCTCTTTTTTGACAATTTTGAGGCCGAGTTTTTTCCCGGTTTTACTTTCCGCTGTTTCTGCGGTTTTTCCCACAGTTTTAGTTTCTTCTTTTGTCTCGGCCTTGGTCTTTGAGGTTTTTTCGGCTTTTTTGTCCGGTTTCTTCTCGGCTTTTTTTGCGGCGGTAGATTTCGCCTGAGTTTTTGCGGTTGTGACTTTCACCTTGGAGGGAGCCATGATTTTAATTTTTGCCTTGGCTTTTTTGATCACCTTTTTGGTGGTGGTAGCAGGCTCAGCAGTTTTGGGCGTAAAGAGTTCGCGGATATATTGCGCGGCTTCTTCATCAATGGAACTCATATGATTCTTTACAGCCACGTCATGCTTATGTAGAGCCTCAATGATCTGGTCATTCTGAATATTGAGCTCCAAGGCCAGTTTGTTGATGCGAATCTTAGCCAAATTTCCTCCTGTTATGGGACAACATCACAATTTTCTTAAGACCCGGAGTCGATAAGCGGTTCACGGGTTTGGGCAAAGTTTTTCTGTCGTAATAGAACGAGACTGATTTGATCTGAGCTTTAAACATTTTCAGGATTTCCCAAGCGTTGTTTGACCTGTTCCAATATAGATTTCCCCATCTCTTCATCAACACCTTCCATGGCAATTAACTCATCCAGAGGAGTGACAGAAAGTTCGGCGATTGTTTCGAATCCGTTGTCGGCCAGAGATTTCAGCACCTCAGGGGTCAGCCCTATTAATTCTTGTATAAGGACCTCCTCCTCTTCTTCCTCACCTTCAGCTACAATTTCTTCTTCCTGAACCGGTGTTTCAGGCTCACTGTCCGGGGTTTCGGTGTCTGTCGGTTCTTCAGCTTCAAGGCTTGCCGCTTTTGCCGCTTCTTGTTCCAGCGCGAACTGTTTCTTTTGTTCCTCTGCCAGTTGGATCAGAGCCTCGGCTTTTTTAGGACCAATACCCGCCAACTGAGTTAACCCTTTCACTCCCCGGATCAGCGCCTCTTCGTAAGTAACAAGGTCATTAGTGAAAAGGATGGTCATCACTTTTTCACCCAAACCTTTGGCGTTTTTCACGTCATCAAGGAAATCCACTGTGGAGACTTCAGCAGGAGTCAAAAAGGCGTGGTGTTGACCCAGCTCCATAGCTTCAGAGGGACCTTTTATGTCCACTTTCCAGCGCACCAGTTTTGCAGCCAGTCGTACGTTCTGCCCTTTTTTTCCTATAGCCAGAGACATCTGGTCTTCAGCCACGATGACCGTCATTTGTTTTTCATTGGGATTCACGATGATTCTTGAAACCTTAGCCGGACTCAACGCATTTTTGAGATAGGTTTCCGGGTCTTCGGAGAATTCAACGATGTCAATTTTTTCGCCGCGCAGTT
Source organism: Nitrospinota bacterium (assembly GCA_014382285.1). Classification (GTDB taxonomy): domain Bacteria; phylum Nitrospinota; class Nitrospinia; order Nitrospinales; family VA-1; genus LS-NOB. The sequence continues at coordinate 7,588 of JACNKA010000173.1, forward strand.
CCTGAACAATAGACTGCACCCTCATTCCACGCATACCGACACAAGCACCTACTGCATCGATTTCCCGGTCGTTGGTTCGCACTGAAATCTTGGTGCGCCCGTTAGGCTCGCGAACCACTCCCATGATTTCCACCATCCCCTCGCTGATCTCAGGAACTTCCATCTCGAATAAACCCTTGATCAATCCGATATGAGTACGGGAAAGGATAACCAAAGCGTTCTTAGGCGTTTTTCGGACATCAAGAACATACGCTCGTATTCGTTCTCCGCGATTAAAGCTTTCGCGGAAAACTTGCTCCCGTCGAGGCAGAACACCTTCGGCTTTCCCCAGGTCAACGATAAGGTCTCCATGTTCCATTCTCTGAACCATACCGTTGATCAACTCGCCCTTTTTATCGATGTAATCATTGTAGATCAGGTCAATTTCTGCTTCGCGAACTTTTTGCACGATCACCTGCTTGGCGAGTTGTGCGGCAATGCGTCCGTAATTTTCGAGAACCTGCTGGACGAGAACCTGTTCGCCGACATGGATATCGTCAGCAAGTGCTGAAGCATCTTTCAGGCTGATTTGCTCATCTGGCAGATCAACTTCTTCAACGACTGTTTTTTCGAAATATATTTCAACTTCTCCAGTGGCTTCATTGAATTCACTTTGCAACTCCTTGACCGTCGGATATCTTTTTCGCACGGCAGCCTCGACCGCAGCCTTCAAGGCATCGATCAGGATGTCCTTATCGATGCCCTTATCGCGACTGAGTTGCTCCAGAATGCTGAGTGTTTCCATGTTCATGATGCTTTTACCTAAATTTCAATGACTAAATTTGCTTTGCCAACCTGGCGTAACGGAACTTCTAAAATCTTTCCGTCTAATTCTAAAAACACGGTTTGATCCTTAAAATCTGTAAGGATACCGGTAAATTTTCTTCTATTGTCAATCGGGGAAAGGCTGTGCAGGTGGATTCGCCTTCCCTTGAATTTTAAAAAATCTTTTTCCCGTTTCAGAACCCGATTCAGTCCCGGGGATGAGACCTCCAGGTTAAAGGGGGTGGTGATCGTTTCCTCGACATCGATGAGATCGCCGGTCAGGTGGCTGACTTTCTGGCAGTCTGCAACCGTGATCCCCCCCTCTTTGTCGATAAATATCCTTAAAACCCAGCTTTTCCCCTCTTTTTTGTATTCAACATCCACCAACTCCAGTCCCTCTGTCGTAAGAACCGGTTCGATCAAACTCATAACCGCTTGCGAAATGGGGACTTTTGCCATTTAAACCTCTACTGCCGAGTGGGTCCTTAGATTTTTGCATCTTTTGGGGACGATAGAACCGAGGTCTCTAAAACGATCCATATGAGTCTCAAGTGACCTGAAAAAAATAAAAAAAAGCGGGCTCAAAGCCCGCGATGCAGGACCCGTAGATGTCAATGGGGATTGTACAAGAACTTAAGGTTCGATTTCAAGGGAAAACTGGGGCTCACCCGAGTCGACCGGTTTTTTATAACTCTTTTAAAATATTAGGGATATCGTCAATGACTTGGGGATAGGGATGGAGACCCGATTCATTGGTTTTGCGGATTTTGATCTCGACTTGTCCGGCAGAAAGGTTTTTGGGGCCCACAATGATTTGCAGCGGAATTCCTATGAGGTCCGCATCTTTCAATTTAACTCCCAGACGGTCTGACCGGTCGTCAAGCAGGGTTTCAATGCCGGTTTTCCGAAGCTGGTCATAAATGCTGTCACAGACAGCTTTCAATTCATCATTGGAATAATTAACCGGGATGATAATGACTTGAAAAGGAGCCAGGTTCAGGGGCCAGACAATTCCTCTGTCATCATGGTTTTGTTCAATGGCGGCAGCAGCGGTGCGGCCGACTCCAATTCCATAACAACCCATGACCATTGCGTTTTCTTTGCCTTGCTGGTCCAGATAAAAAGCTTTCATTGCTGAGGAATATTTGGTGCCAAGAATGAATATATGACCCACTTCAATTCCGCGTTTGACCTGGTATTTTCCATCATCGCAACGCGGGCAGGGATCGTTGGCTTTGACGGTTCTGATGTCGCTGAATTGTTTGATTTTCAAATCCCGCTCAATTTGAACCCCGGTGAAATGGGTGGAGGGTTTGTTGGCCCCGGTGACAAAATCGTGCAGGGCAGAAATTTCGCAGTCTGCATAAACGGGGAGATCGAGTCCTACAGGCCCGACATATCCACAATGTAACTCCGGGTGCTTTGAGAGAGCCTTTTCTTCAGCCGGTTGCAACCATTCACAACCGATCAGGTTTCTCAGCTTGACGAGGTTGATCTCGTGGTCACCGCGAACCAGCCCCGCTACCAGACCGTTCTCATTTTCAAACAGGATGGTTTTTATGATTTGCCGGGCAGGCAGGTTGAGAAACCCTGCGACTGCTTCCACAGATTTTTGTCCGGGTGTCTCCACTTCTTTCATGTCCTGTGGCGCGGCAGGAGGTGTGGAGGAGGCAGGTGGTTTTGATTCTGCCAATTCCAGGTTCGAGGCGTAACCACACGATTCACAGAAACCGATATCATCTTCTCCCGAATCTGCGAGCACCGCAAACTCATGCGAAAAGCTCCCACCGATGGTTCCCGAATCGGCCTGAACCTGTTTGAACTCTAATCCGCATTTTTTAAAGATATTGGTGTAGGCCTGCGCCATTTGTTTGTATGTGTGTTGGGTGTCTTCTTCATCGGTATGAAAACTGTAGGCATCCTTCATCATGAATTCTCGTCCGCGCATGATACCGAACCGAGGCCGAACTTCGTCGCGAAATTTGGTCTGAATCTGATACAGCAAAATGGGCAGTTGGCGGTAGGACTTAACTTCCTTTCTCACGATATCGGTGATGACCTCTTCATGGGTAGGGCCGTAGCAGAATTCCCGGCCATGCCGGTCTTTAATGCGCAACAATTCCTTGCCATAAAAATCCCACCGTTTACTTTCTGTCCATAGTTCGGCAGGTTGGATGCTAGGCAAAAAAACTTCCTGTCCGTCGATTTGATTCATCTCTTCCCGGATGATTTGTTCTACCTTCCTTAAAACCCGAAGTCCCAAGGGAAGAATGGAATAAATTCCCGATGCAAGTTGTCGGATCATCCCCGCGCGTACCATGAGCTTGTGGCTGATGACTTCTGCGTCAGCAGGGGATTCTTTTAAAGTTGGAATGAAAAGTTTTGAGAAATGCATGCGAGTGTCTCGATGGTTAATGCAGATAAACAGGACGGACGATTTTATGCGCTAAAGGACTTTTGAGCAAGGGCAATATGGTCCGCAGTATGTATTTCCAGCCAGCCTTTATGTATTTCCATATAGTGGATGGCGAAACCCCGGTCGATCATTTCCTGGATGAGGTCGGTGAAATCCAGCCTGGAAATATCGTCTGATTCTTGAAAGGGGCCGGTAAAATTTTTAATAACATCATCATAGGTTTCGAGAAATTGTTCGGCACCGGTTTTGCTGAACCGGGCAAGACCTATGAACTCGTGGGTTGCGGTTTTCGGGTTTATTTTGTGGCCGATTTTCCCCACTATGTTTTCACTGACGAAACGGATTTCTCGGCGCTTCGGCTTATAGTGATTTTTGGTGATAATGTAGTCGAGAATATTTCCCTCTTCCGGCTGGTGATACTGGGTGGAATTGTCGGCGACGAGAATAATATCTTCCTTGCAGTCCACCAACTTGCTGAGAATCTGATCCTCTATGAGAATGTCTGAATACAGCATGATGAACCCATTGACCATTTTATTTTTCGCAACCATTAGTGAATTGAGCAGGGACCCTTTCTGGTAGTCAGGGTTTTCCAGAATGCTAATGCCCTCGGCCTTTAGGTTTTCCTTGCCATATCCCGCGATGAGTGTGATGTCCGCGAGGTTTGCGTTGCTCAGTATTTGAATCTGGTGGTCGAGAAGGGTCTTGCTACCAATCTCCAACATGGCCTTCGGTTTGCCATTTAGAATTTTCTTGAAAACCGGGTCTTCCCCGGCAGCGGGAATGATCACCGGTGTGTTGGTCGTTTTTTCATCCTCCTGGTCTTTTTCCTTGACGTCCAAAAAACCTACGGTTTTAAAAATTTCCCGGACGGGTGCGCATAGAGGGTCTGCTTCCAGTGATCTTTGGTTGCGAAGAAGGGTCTTTGCGGTTTCCGTCATCGCCTGATAGGCGCTGCGTAAAAGGTGATTAGCATAAATGATGATGTTGAATCCGGCGGCACTCAACTCATCTTCCGTGATCCGATTATAAGTGGTGGGCACGCACACCAGCGGCTTGCTCAATGCCAGATCTTTTAAAATAAGCTTGTATTTTTCGGCGAACTCCAGGATTTCATCCGGGTTTTTGGATTTGGAGTGGATCATAATCCCATCGACTCCGGCTTTGAGGTATTGCGTAGCCCTGTTGAGCGCATCTTCCATGGATTTTCCGGCTATGAGGCTTTCAATGCGGGCAATAATCATGAACTCACTGCTTTTCTGAATGCTTTTCCCGCGCCGAATTTTTTGTGCGAAGACTTCAGGTTCTTGCAGGTTTTGCTGGACTCCAGCCTCCAGGCTGTTGCGCTTGGGAAAAACCTTGTCTTCTATAATCACCGCAGACACACCCGCTCGCTCAAGTTTGGAGACGGTATATTCGAAAGTGTTTGCGTCTCCGCCTGTATCGCCGTCAACAATCATGGGTTTGTCGGTCACTGCGAGAATTTCGTTGATGCTATGGAGCCGGGAGTCAAAGGTGATGACTTCGATGTCGGGATGGCCTTTCGAGGCCGAGTCGGTGAGACTGCTTTCCCAGATGGCATCGAACTGGCGGACAACGGTTTGTCCATCCGTGTCTCCGGTCACTTCAACCGTGTTAGCGATGATACCGCTCAAACCATTATGAGCTTCAAGCACCCGCACGGTCTTGCCGTCATCCAGAAGGGCCTTGAGTTTTCCCCGGCGTAGTTCAGGAAGAATCGTTTTAAGAAGGGTCATGATTGAGCTCCATCGGTTTTGTCGGTGTCAATTTTTTCTCGTATCCAGTCAGCAACATAGATGTTGTCGAGATTAAATTTTTTCAAAGTATCCAAAATAACTATCAGATGTTCCTCGTCTGGAAGATTTTTGTCCAGAATTATAAGGTCCTCGCCATTGAGTTTGCAGTAGCCGCTTTGTATAGCAAACTCCTGATCATTGAGATTGGCGACTTCAATTTTTATGGATAATTTCCCTGCGGCTTCCTTGAGGTCCCGGATTCGGCTCTCAATCTTTTGCATAAGTAGAATATATTGTCAGGTAATGAGTCGCATGATGTCGTTGTAAAATGCGAACACCATGAGGCTGAGCAACATGAAGATCCCAACCTGCTGCGCCCGTTCACGGCTCCTCTCGCTAACAGGTTTTCCTTTAAGAATTTCTATCAGGAAAAAGAAAATATGGCCTCCATCCAGAACCGGAATCGGTAGTAAGTTGAGCAGACCCAGGTTGATGCTCAAAAGCGCGGTCAACCGAATCAGTTCATTAAAGCCCTGCTCAGCCTGTTCTCCATAAATTTGAAAAATCAGAATGGGGCCGCCGATGGAGTCTGCGGGGATGGAGCCCATAACCATTTTTTTGATGCTGACGGCGATCAGATAAGTCAGTCTGTTTGTTTCCTCGATGGATCTTTTTAGGGCTCCAAAAACACCGTATTTTTCCGTTGTCATTTCTCCGGCCATGCCGATGCCGAGTAGGCCTACTTCTGTGCTTTTGCCTTCAATGTCCTTTACGATCTTGGATTCTGGTGTCAGTGTTGTTACGATTTCTGTTCCGTTTCTGAGTATTCTGAAGGTCAGTTTTTGGCCGGGCTTGTCGATGGCCGCAGTCTTCAGATCTCCCCAGCCAAAAATAACAGTATTGTTCACCGAAACCAGAATATCGCCTTTTTTGATTCCCGCCCGATCAGCCGGGGAGTCTTCTTTTACATAGAAAATATTTCTTACCAGCGGGGTGATCCCGATCAGGCCAACGTTTTCCTTGTCACCAAAAAGATCACTGATTTGTTCGGAGATGGGGGTGATGGCAATCTGGGCCAGAGTTCCTGAGCTTCTTTCTATCTGGAAATCTAACGAGTGGCCTGGAGAATCATGGACGATTTTCTGGAGTTGTTCCCAATAAAGTATTTTTTTATCGCCGATGGCTAAAATCCGGTCGCCCGTTTGAAGTCCTGCAACCAAGGCCGGAGATTCATCCTTAACCGTACCAACAACGGGAGCGAGTGCCGGAACCCCTGCCAGATAAACACAATAATAAATGGCGATGGCAAACAGGATATTGAATAACGGACCCGCGAATGCAATGGCCAGCCGATGCATAACTGGAGCGGCAGAAAATGACCCTTTTTCGTCAGCGTCCTCTTCTCCAACTTCTTCCCCTTTCATTTTGACGTAGCCGCCAAGGGGAATCCAGGCAAGGAGGTATTCGGTGCCTCCGCGTGTAAAGCTTACAATTTTAGGCCCGAAGCCGAGAGAAAACTTTTCCACCACGACGCCCACTTTTCGGGCGACTAGAAAATGCCCGAGTTCATGGACGAAGATGAGAGCCGCCAAGCCTCCCAAAAAAGCCAGCATTTTAGTCCCGAAACTGAGGACTGCATCTAAAGAAAATATTGAAAGTTCAAACATGAGAGTTAAGGCGTTTGTGTGTAATCCAAAATCTCCACACCGGGTGGAGTCTTGAGTTGGAATTGTTCTTCCGGGATTTCCTGATTAACTCGAATCCGGTTGAAACGAATTTCTGTTTTGTTTCCTAATTTATCATACACGGTCGATCCGGTAATTTGGTAGTTTTTCTTGTCAGCTATAAGGACTAGCCTTGCCAGACCTTGATCCGCACTTTTAGGGACGAGGGTGACAATAATATTCTGGTTTTCATGGCTCACACTTTCAACGTTAAAGGCCTGGGTCAGTTTTCCTTTTCCTGCCAGAAAAAGTGCCGGGGTGTTGGAAGAGTAGATGCTTTCAACTGGTACCTTGGTGGCTTGCTCCTCATCGGGGACATAAAGCCAAAGGGTTTTCTCATTGCTGATTAGAATCTGTGTGTCTGGGGCTCCATAGACCCATCTCATTCTTCCGGGCTTCTTGATTTGTACCTGACCTTCGACGCTCTGGGTCTGGTTCATCATTTTAACGTAAGACTTCTGGATGAAATCGGCCTCAAAGGTTAAAATTTTTTCATACTGACTTTGAATGGCATCCAGAGCTTGTTGTTCAGCAGTCTCCGCAAAGAGGGTTCCTGGAAGTATCAGTAGGGCGAGTGTAGCTAAAAACTTTTGTAGAAAGTTCAAGAAAGTTTCCTCTTACTATTTGTTATGCAGAACCCTTCGACCTGAAAGGGTCAAACGGTCTTCAAGAATCAGTCGAATGGCTTCGGGATAAATGATGTGCTCCTGTTCTAGAATCCTTTCGGACAGAGAGGCCTCATCGTCATTATCAAAAATGGGAACCACCGCCTGCGAAATGATAGCACCTCCATCCACTTCCTCGTTGACATAATGCACTGTACACCCTGAAAACCGAACCCCATGCTCCAGGGCTCGTTTTTGTACGTGTAGCCCGGGGAATGCGGGAAGTAACGAGGGATGAATGTTAATGATTCGATCTGAAAAAGCTTCAATAAAATATTTGCCCAGAACCCGCATATATCCAGCCAGACAAACCAGATTAACGGATTTGGATTGGATATGCTCTACCAGACTCTGCTCGTAGCCATTTCGGTCGGAATAAGATTTGGGGTCGAGAAAAAGTCCATCAAGGCCATGTTTGTGTGCCCGTTCCAAGGCGTAGGCATTTTTCACATTACTGATCACCAAGGCAATTTCAGCCTGTAGCTCATTTTTTTCAATGCTGTCAATGATGGCCTGCAGATTAGAACCTCGTCCTGAAACCAGGACGGCGAGTTTGAATTTGTCGGGTGTCATTTAACGGGCCGTAAAGGTTTATTGAGGACGAATGCTAACACTGGCTTGAGCTTATCATCAAGCGGAGTTTTAAATCAATGATTTCGATAAGCAATGGGTGTGACTGCCGCATTCAGATTTCATCAAACTCGTTTTATGGGCAGGACCCCTTCATTGAGACC
>JACNKA010000125.1 GCA_014382285.1 Nitrospinota bacterium
TTATTTTAACAACTTTTGACTTAAAAATACAAGTTTATTGCAACAAGAAAGCTCTTACCACACTATCTATAACTCAAGTCCAGCTAAACCAACAACCCTTAACACTTGATTTTAAAACAACACATCTAAGTAGATAGAATAATAAACTTTTTATTCCACCCTGATCACAAATTCTCCATATGGTTTGTTTTATTTACGCCTGTTTGCTATTCTTACGATTAATATGGAAACACCTAAACGAGACCCCCTGCTAAGGGAATTAAAAAATTATCTCATCCACTTAAAAGACGTGGGATATACAGAAATTCCCTGCGAGGCGGAATTGTTCGCGAATGTCCCACAAGGGACAGCGCAACCTTCACTATCACCAAACGAAATGGGCAAAAATAAATCTCTGACCGCAGTACAAAAAGAGCTGGGCGACTGCACCCGCTGCAAACTTTCAGAAGGTAGAAAAAATATCGTCTTCGGCTCGGGCAACCCCAATGCAGACCTTGTCTTCGTCGGAGAGGGACCGGGTGCCGATGAGGACGAGCAGGGGCTCCCCTTCGTAGGTCGCTCCGGGAAAAAACTGACAGAAATTATTGAAAAGGGTATGGGCCTGAATCGGGAAAAGGACACCTATATCTGCAATATCGTTAAATGTCGCCCACCGGGTAACCGCGACCCGGAACCGGATGAGGTTTCCGCCTGCAATCCCTTCCTGATCCAACAGTTGGGAGCCATCAAGCCCAAAGTCATTGTCGCTCTGGGCAAACCCGCATCATCAACCCTTTTGGGAAGAACCGTGCCCATCGTCAAAGAACGCGGCACCTGGCATGAATATGCAGGCATCAAGTTAATGCTTACCTTCCACCCATCCTATCTGATTCGATTTTACACCTTGGAAAACCGCAAGGCCGTGCATGAGGATATGAAAAAAGTTTTGCAAGAGCTAAGGAAATGAAAGCCGCAAAGGAAAATCTGAGTCGGCTAAAAAAAAATATCGAACAGGTCATTTTTGGGAAAAGCGAGACGATAGACCTCGCAGTCACCTGCCTTCTCGCCAAAGGGCATCTGCTCATTGAAGACGTTCCCGGCGTCGGCAAAACATCCCTGGCTCATTGCCTTGCCAACTCACTACAACTCGATTTCAAACGCATCCAGTTCACCAACGATCTTTTGCCCGCAGACATAACCGGTGTTTCCATTTACGATCAGGAGGAAAAATGTTTCCATTTCAAAAAAGGCCCCCTGTTCGCCAACATTGTTCTGGCCGATGAAATCAATCGCTCCACACCACGCACCCAAAGCGCCCTGCTGGAGGCAATGAACGAAAAACAAATTTCCGCCGACAACAACACCTATATTCTTGACGAGCCCTTCATGGTCATCGCCACCCAGAACCTGATAGAAAGCCAAGGGGCCTATCCACTACCCGAATCGCAGTTAGACCGTTTCATGTTCTACATGTCCATGGGCTATCCTTCTCAAGATGATGAACGGCGTCTGTTGCAGGAACAATCCACCCGACCCGGCCCGGCGAGCATACAGACCGTTCTGGAAAAAGAAGAAGTTTTACAACTCCAGGCTCTGGTCGAGACCATAAAAATAGAACCCGTCCTGACCGACTACATCCTCAACATCATCACAGCAACAAGAGAATGCTCCGATCTCGCGCTGGGCGTGAGCCCGCGTGGGGGTTTGATCTTTCAGCAGGCACTTCGGGCCTGGGCGTTAGTCTCTGGACGGGACTATTGCACTCCTGATGACGTGAAACATCTGGCCGTCCCGGTTTTGTGCCACAGGGTCATTCTTCAGTCTCACAACCTGTCACATAAGAGACGCTTCGCCGATACCGCTGCCATCATCCATCAGATTTTAGAACAAGTCTCCGTGCCCGTTTAAAATGGAAACGTGTTGAAATGACCAGCACCCGTTTCACCCTTGCCCTGCACAACCGCACCCTGCAACTGACCCGCGAAGGGTTGGGCTTCATCATGATTTTGATCGGGGTGGGGCTCGGCGCGATCAACACCGGCAACAACCTTTTATATTTGATCCTGGCCATGTGTTGCAGCTTCATCGTTGTCTCCGGGGTCTTGTCGGAAATGAGCCTGAAAAAACTCAGTGTTCAAGGCCAGGCACCGGCTTATCTTTATGCTCAGGAACCCGGTCCATTGAAGCTCAAGCTCAGCAATCACAAAAAGTGGGAGCCGTCCTATTCCATTCGCATTAGAGCGGCTCAATCTCGTCAACCCTTCACCCTGGAACCGGAGCCTTATTTTTTTTTCATCCCTTCCGGGGCCACCATCGAGAAACCGTTGATGCTCACAGCACATAAGCGCGGGCACTTAAAAATAGCCACATGCCGACTGGCAACCCGGTTCCCTTTCGGATTTTTCTATAAAACCAAAACCATACCTTTTAAATTAGAGACAGTGGTTTTCCCCGCTATTCATCCCGTCAAACTTCCCGAGCAATCCGAAGTCGGACTGGAGGGCGAGGGCACCGTGCAACCCAGAGGAGAAGAACTGCATGCCGTGAGGGAGTTTCAACCTGGAGACTCGTTAAGTTCCGTACACTGGAAATCTTCCGCTAAAACCGGAAAGCTGCGAGTGAAAGAGTTTCAAAGCCACAACCTGCAAAGCTATACCGTTTTTCTAAACTTGACCCATCCCGCAACCAACCAACCCGTCCCAGAAGAAGTGATAGAAGAACGAGTGAGCGAAGCCGCCTCACTGATCTACCACCTCATACAAAGAGGCCATGAAGTGAGTTTGAAAACGGTAGAGAACCAAACTGCTTTTGGCAGCTCCGATGCACATTTGCTGGATCTGATGCATACGCTGGCTTTTATCCACTAGGCGTGGGGCCGATGAGCAATAGCTTAATTGAGCAAGCAATCATTATCTCGGCTTAAGGTAGTGTGAAAGCTTAACGATTTTAGCTGATGAGAATATAGTGATGAAAGGAAAAACGAGGGGAAGGAATTCAGGCGGCTAAACGATCTTTTCTTACAGAATCATTTAGAACCGTCCTGAATTCCTTTTTGGCATTTTCTCGGTTGTAGGCTTTTTTATTATCCTGCTTTTTCACATGATACCGTTTGCTTTGCAGTTGTTTCACCACAAAGTCTATTGGCTTCTTTATGATCTTCATAAAGCACCTCCTTCTTTTATTAATAAAGCTGGCTTATTAGTTAAGTTTAAACCTGCGGAATCGCGTTGTCAAACGCTGGGCAGTGAATTTCCTCTCCCTCGAAGGAGACCTTTGTATAAGTCGAAAGCACCGGTTATTTTTGTACCGTGACGGATTTATTGTCAAAATAAGCCCTGCAAGATCGTCTTCGCGAGCCGCTGTAAGCGGCGCGGCGATCCAGGTTTTCTTGGATTTACCCTTCAGGGCACGAAGATCAATGAGCTGATATCACGGCTTCACTTCGTTCGCAATGACGGGTTATGCAAAGCCCTCCCTCGGAAGAGAGAGGATTGAGGTGAGGGTGGTGCAATAGTATTTGGGCAAGGCCCATATATCTAAAATCCAGCCAACCCTCCCCATCCCCTCCCTATGAAGGGAGAGGTTCATCACCCTCATTTTTTACCGCTTCAAAATACCTTGAGAAAAATATTTTTGGGGGATTTCGACATCGAACTCGATGACATCAAACTTGTAAGTCGTTTTGGTATTTTCTTTGAGCATATCGCGAAAGACCATAGTGCGGGGGAACAGGCGGCTTCCTATTTTTTCGTAGTCTTTGAACACAATTCTCTTTAACAGTTTTCCACTTTTGGCAAAGCGTTCCTCTTTCAGGACAGTCTGGTTTTTCGGGCTGACCCAGACCTTCCGAGTCTGGTAGGTCGTTTCTTTATCCCGTGCAACCAGATGCAAAATCGCACAGCCGATTCCAGCAAACTCTTCGAAGCTTTCGAATGTTGCAGAGTAGGAATGACTCAACTTATGGTCTTCCATCATGTCTTCATAAGAGAGGTCACTGCCCATCATCGACTGACGCAGAAGATGACCAGCTATTAATATCTTTCGGTCTGTGCGCGGGGTGTACATCCAGAGCTTACCGGCGATCTTGAGCATTTTAGTGCCCTTTTCACGAGATGGGGCTTTGTAATGACTGTAAGAACGATCCACGCCCTCCATCCACGAGTCCTGAACCAAGGTGCGGACTTTACGCCCGTTGTCGATGATGAGACGTCCGGTAATAAACTTGGTGTTGGCCCATAAATTATCGTCCACCTGCTCCAGCAGTTTTTGGGCATCTATCTCTTCTGCGTAACATGGTGTCACAAATATAAAAAGACAGACCAGAGCAGATGCTATTTTGTTTCTCATGAAATGCATTTTACCCCGCTTCCAGTTCGCGGAACAGGTTGGCTTCCGAACGTTGAAAAATGGCCATGCTGGCTACAAGTGTTCCCGCGACACTGGCGAAAATGCCAGGCACAATACCCTGAACAAATCCATCTGTCGTCACACGCGCCCGCACCACATCGTTGATCATCAAACCCGACTGAGCGAAGCTGTCACCCATGTTCAAACCGACTTCCTGAAGATACCATGCAAATGATCCACCCACTAATGATCCGGCCACCGAGCCAAGAAAGCCAATCCACAGCCCTTCTATTGCCAGAGTCAGAATCAACCTCCAATGCGGCTCACCAAAAGCCAGACGCAGCCCCATCTCTCCGTAGCGATGGATGCCGCTTAGAATACCGGCATTCCAAAGCACCAGCACCATGAGGAAAGTAAAAATGCCAACCACAAATCCTTTAATGACACGGAATTTATCCATGATCGCGCCGATGTTCTGCTGGTCACGAATACTCAGTATTATGGGAGCATCGTCTTTCGCCCAATCTTTTGGATGCGGAATCCAGTCTGCTAAACCCGTTCTCATGCTTTCTTTCAACTCTTCATAATCGTCAAGGTCTGTACTCGGTGGAAAATAACCCAGCCAGTCGGTCACCATATCTTCCATATAAAAAGTGTTTTGCGCATCGACCAAATCAATCAGCACCATTTTCTTATCCATGGCAGAAACTCCAAAACGCACAAGACCGGAGACCTGATAGTTATCGGCCACCATCCCGCCATCAAAAGACTGCCCCATTAACGTGACAGACTGCCCCACCGAAATACCGAGAACTTCTGCCAGTTGAACTCCCATCAACATTTCATTGAACCCTTTAGGCAGGTCTCCTTCGACTAAAGAGGATTTTAGTCGAAGTCTTTCTATTTCTCTGGAGTTCGGCGACTTCAAATCCATCGCCATTCCCATCACCGGAGTTTGCGAACGCGTTTCGCCCTTTTCATCGGGTACATCCAGAATCGCTCCCCAGCGAATTCTCGGCGCCCAGTCCACTTGCATCGAAGAGTGTTTCACCAGCCAGTCATGGGTTTCCTGTTGGTTGGCGAGAGATCGGTCCAGTGGACGCAAATGTTCTTCGTCATAAAAAGCTTTATTCACCAAACGCAAATGTCCCGAGTCGAGATTGGCTGTCATGTCGATCATGCCCATGAAAACCCCTTCCATGAACCCGACCAGGGCCACCACCAAAGCCACCCCAACCGCCACAACAGTGAACGGAAATAAGAAGCGTGCCTTATCGCGCATCAGTCCTCGAAACCAAAAACTGATCAAGTGATCGCCCTCCCCCTTAAAGCCAGAGTCGGATCCAACCGGATGATTTTCTTCACCGGCACCCAGGCGGCGGCTACCATCAAAACCAGAACAATGGAAACCGAGATCAAAATTTCCCGCGGCTGGTAATCCGGGTAAATCGTTTCCCGAATCGGAAATGAAGCTTCGCTTAAATGCGACACATCGAACCCAACCCCTTGAAACCAGATGAAAAAAGGCACACCCAGAACCCCCGCCAAAACTAAAGCCCACAAAGCCGCGAGCACACCCTCCAGTGTGAATATTTTCACCAACCGCCCAGGTTCCATGCCCAATGCCATCAGAGTTCCGATTTCTTTCTGTCGTTTAAAAATATTCAGGATTTGCGTGTTGAACACACTGGTGCAAACCAGAACCATCAATATTCCCCAAAGAATTTTCGAGTTGATTCGATCCTGACGTAAAAGAGCCAGCAGGTCAGACATGAGCAAGTCGATCCCGTGAAATTCGAACCCCGGAACCGTCCCTAAAAATTCACGCACAGCCACCCAACTCACTTCCCTTTCTCTGTCCGTCATGGATCGCAAATGATCTAATCGTAGCCAGATCACCCCATCATCAACTCTCGGGTTGATAATGTCTCCCACATCAACGATCAGAATATCGCGGGCATCCACTGCACCCCCTTTATCGCGCCATTTCAAAACCACCGTATCGCCTTTTTTCAAATGCGCTTTGTGCGCCATCTTTACACCCACCACAGCGGGAATCATATCTCCCGGCTTCACATCATAAGATTTCAACCCAGCCAACGGCAAAGCCAGAAGAGACTGACCCATTTCGATTCCCCTCAACTGTACCGGGAACAACCTGCGGTTGGGATAGAGCTGTCCTTGCTGAACCAACACTTCAGCCTTGTCTGTTGCAGGAAGATTGCCTAACACTTGCGGAACCGTCATGGTGAAGTCTTCCCATTCCGTTGGAGTGAGAATATCAAAACCAGGAACCCGATAATGACCACCCCCAACATCGGTCGTGACCAGATTCCGCGTTGCCTGCGCCTGAAATCCGTTTAACAACGACAACATGAATATAAGAGCAATGATGGAAAGTGCCGTCACCAGAACATTCAGGAAAGCCCGCAAACCCTGACGGTAGAAATTTTTATTAGCAATATCCCAGTTCAAGTTTCTATCTCCGTACCATTTCTACGCTTATCCCAGCTTATACTGCCATCTTCCAGCCGTACTTCTCTGCGGATGTATCGAGTTACCCTTTCATCATGGGTCGAAAAAATTACCGCTGCTTTATATTCATGATTGAGTTCCTGCATCAGCTCTAGAATCTGACGTGAGTTTTCAGAGTCAAGATTGGCTGTCGGTTCATCGGCGAGAATCAGCATCGGGTCTTTTACCAATGCCCGTGCAATCGCAACTCTTTGACATTGCCCTCCCGACAACTGCGCTGGTTTTTTATTCATCTGGTCTGCCAGACCGACCTTGGCAACCATTTCCTCAACCCGTTTTCGAACCTGGCTCTCCTTTTGTCCATTCAGAATTAGCGGAAAAAGAACATTTTCATAAACCGAATAAACCGGAAGCAGGTTATAGGTTTGGAAAATGAAACCAATATTCTCCCTGCGGTAGGCTGCCAACTCCTCCCGGCTCATATTTTCCAACCTGCGCCCTTTGAAAAGGACACTGCCGGTTGTGGGTCTATCCAGACCCCCTATCAAATTCAACAACGTGGTTTTTCCTGAACCAGAAGGCCCCACAAAAGACATGAAGGCCCCGTTGCCAACCTCCAGGCTGACATCGTTCAAGGCGGTAAAGTTTTCCTCTCCTACCTGATATAACTTGCACACCCGTTCGAGCGTGATTAAAGTCTCACTCATTGCAAAAGTGTCCCCGAAAAATAACTCATCAGTGTCACACCAACAAAAGATTCTGTACCGTTGAAGGCATCTGTTTTACGAAATAAGCGCCCATCTTTTTTTCCTGTCTTCAAGGCACCCCCTAACCGTCCGTGTGCGTAAAGAAACAAAGTGTCAGTCAGCGCATATTCAATTTGAGGTACAAGTTGAAAGCTTTCATCCTGCAAATCATAAAGCCCGAATACCTGCCATTTAATATCTATCCCCACCGGCTGGTCAAGGGTAATACCCATTTGCTGAATAGTTCGCTGGCCCTTTGCATCAAGTAAAGTAAAGTCATTTTGCCGGGTGGTGAGAAAATATTCCGCCAAAACATGCAGACCTTCACCAATACTAAACGTATAGTCCACCCCTAAAACCGTATCGAACCGCAGTGGAGAGGAAGGCTTCATTTCAACATCCAAACGACTTTCATTCCAAAAGCCTAATTCTTTTTCTCCCTTTATATGATATCCCATCTGGATCATTTCCTGATTAAAACCAGGTAAGTCATCCAGGTCGGACTCAGGGTGATATTGAAATACCGCTCCCACTTCGGCATCATCTAATATCATCTCACCGCGTATTCCGACAATCAAAGCATCATTTTTTTTTGCAGGAACCAGCCAGCCCTCAATGAGAGCCGTGTCAGACTGGAACTGGGTGACACGCACGCCATCCACCCCTCGTGTCTGGGGGACGACACCGCTCACGTTGCGAGTATCAAAAAACCCGAGCGGCCGGTATATAGCCCCTGATCCAAAAAGAATTTTTTGCCGCCCACCCCTGATTTTGAAGTTGCCATTATCCAGACGAAGCCAGGCGCGGAAAAAATCCACATCCGTTTCAGGGCGAAGGCTCGACTGCACACTCGGGCCATCCATCTGTCTTGCATCGGCCGTCAACTCATAATCGAGAACCCATTGCTCTTTTTCTATCAGGTTCCCCAGCAGCCCCAGCCGCAACTCCAACTCATTATCGAAATCTTTATGGAAGGAAGGGCTATCAAACACAAGCTGACTGCCCGCTACAAACCGTCCCTCAAAATTTGTATCAAATGCCCACAAAACCGAATTAGACAGGAGAGAAAATGTTAACAGGAGTAATAACTTTAAGAAGTGTTTATTCAATTTGTGTCGAGTATTTTTACAGGTTTACGAGCGGACCTGAAACCATTCAGGAGGGATTCCAGGTTTCTTTGATAATTTTCCAGCTATTGCCTTCGTTTTTCCAAATCAGCTCCTTCCGCCCTATATCGGAAACCCTATCTGATTTAAAATTCTGCGTGAACGACATTATTATAGTCTCATCACTTTGCTTCATCTCCATATCGCTGATCTGGATGATGGCTTTCGAGTTTCGCCCTAAAATAATGCGACGCCCCTGTTCCCATTCTTTACGGGACTTCTGCGGATCTTCAAAGTTTTTGGAATAAAAAGACAGGTAGGCATTGACCTCTCCCGCCTCCCAGGCTTTCAGCCATATCAGGAGTTGAGAGACCACAACATCAATAGAGTCCACCGAGCCCTCTGGATCAGCAGGCCCATTCTTAATGAAGACCACCATGGCAGAAATCGCATGGCTCTTCTTCAAGTCCCGGACAACCTGCCGCGCTTCCTCCTTGGAGGGATAAGGCCCAACTCTAACCTTATGCCAGCGCGAGTTTTCAGCCCTCACCACAAAAGGGGTGTAGCCCTTCTTTTTGATACGGGATACAAAAACCTCGGCATTCTTCTCTTCATGGAATGAACCCAGTTGAACAACCCAGCCCGAGTTTTCACCAGCCATTACCGAAGAAGAAAAAAATAAAAATAAAAATGCAGCACCTGCTAATGTTATTTGTCGGCTCTGGATTAAAATGAGTCTCTCCATCAAAGCATTTTTTTAATATAGGGCACCAATTGCTCAGCACTGACAGCCGGAGTCCGGGCCGCTAAAATCCCCTTTTGATCAATGATTAAAACGGTTGGCATTTCTCTTTGCGAATAAGACTGATAAACCCCTTTTACAGGATCAATTAAATAAGGGAACTGCACCTTCTCCGGAAACTTGCTGAGGTATTTCGCAACCGCTTCCCTGGAGTCACCATTGGTATTGATCCCCAATATGACCACTTTATTCTCATTAAACTGGTTTCTAACTTTATTAAATTCCATGGCCTGATTCATACAAGGAACGCAAATATGAAACATGCCTATCACAACCACCTTACCCTTAAAGTCCGACAACGCCACCTGTTTACCATCCATGGATTTCAAGGAAAATTCAGGCGCCTGCTCTCCCGATGAAGGTACACCGGCAAAAACGGAAACCGCCCCTAAAACCATAATTATTAGTGAAAGAAATATTTTTCGCACGATACACTCCATTTCATGGAATATTTTACTGGGAAATCCGCTCTTAACACGGGATAGGGTTCGACTCTTAATCCCATTTTAGATCAGGCCTAACTGATTTGAAAGGGATTTCAAAGAGACCAGAAACAGCCCCTTTCTGGAGCTAAAAGTCTCCCTTGACTTGCTACGAGTTTTATACTAAAAATCAGGTGTAATCCTTTAATTCTCTTAGGTTTTGCCCTAAGGTTTGAGCTTGGTTTACAAGATAATGATTAAGACCTCATCATTTGAGGAAAACCCTTTAAAAGCCATTTTTTCAATGGGTTAAATTCACAGTATACAGCACGATTACAAATTGGGAAAACTTGCTGAAAGTTTAGTGTTTTACTGAACTTGGCAGATTTCTCAAAGAAACTAAGTAGCGATCATTCGCTGCTAACTTTTGACAAGAGGGTTTAAAGAATGAAAAAGACATTGCTCCAAGTTTTGCTTACCTTGACCGCCCTGTTGACCTTCTCCCTCCCGGCTTTTGCCTATCAGGAAATTAACGTGCAAAATGGAGGAACCATAAAGGGCAATGCCAAAATGGTCGGCGATATGCCTTTCCCCCGTGTTTACCATCTAATTTTGTTTCCCAATATTGATATGTGTGCGGAAGTGGATACAGACAATGAAATGAACCGGGTTCTGGATGATTTTAAAGTTTCATCGACTGGGGGACTTAAAGATGTGGTCATCACCCTGGAGCATGTTGAAGCAGGAAAGCCCTTCAATAAAGAACCTATCAACATTCTTTCTGAAAACTGCAAGTTTTTCCCGGATGTCAACCTCATCCGCCAGGGAGAAACTTTTAAGGTCGATAACGTTGATGCGGTCATGCACAACAGCCAGGTCTATCAAAAGGAAAGAGGCAAAATTCTGTTAAACATCCCCATCCCTGCTGAGGAAGTTTCTGATGGGATAGTCACTTTCAAAAAACATTACAAGATCATGCAAATGATTTGTGGAATGCACGAGTTCATGCAGACCTGGGGTTATCGGGTGCAAAATCCCTATTATTTCAAAACTGATGAACATGGAAACTACAATATTGGCGATATCCCACCGGGAGAATATATAGTTAACGCCTGGCATTATTTGATGAAACCGCAAAAAAGGAAAATCACAATCGCCGCAGGCGAAACGATTGATCTGAGTTTTGAGTTTGACGGCGATAAGGTTGAGCGGCCTTTCTACGAAACCATCAAGTCGGGGCGAATCAAGAAAGATGCCGTCATTCCCGGAACCGCAAAAGGCAAAGAGATGGGGCGCTAGTTTGAAGCCAACGATAAAACCCGGTATCCCGCATAGGTCAGGTGTCACGCACCTGTTGCTTTTTTGTTTTCTGGCAACATCTGCCCCCTCATGGGGGTTTACCCCGCCTCCATCCGAAGATCTCCCTAAAAGCTTTGTCTATAAAGATAAATCCATCACACTTAAAAACCTGACTAACCCTTTCAAAGGTAACCCTAAGGTTGTCAAAAAAGGCGGCACCCTATACACCAGACATTGTTTTTTTTGTCACGGTGATTTGCTTGACGGTAACGGGCTGTTTGGAAAAAGTTTTTTCCCGCCTCCGGCAGATTTCACCCGTCTCGACTCTATCCTCTCTCGGCCTCAGGCCTACACCTTCTGGCGTATTATGAAAGGAGGTCAGGGGCTTCCGGAAAAATACGAGCCCTGGAACTCGGCCATGCCAGCTTGGGAAGACGCGCTGAGCGAAAAGGACGTCTGGAAAATCATCACCTACATTTATGACACTGCCGGTCAACGGCACGCCAAGCCCGGCAAACAGGAACCGCCTTCCCTGAAAAGGGGAAAACGGGTCTATCTGGAAAAATGTGCTTTCTGCCATGGAGAAGAAGGCAAGGGCGATGGCCCTGCGGCAGATTATTCAATGCCGCAACCGAGAAACCTCACCAAAGGCCATATAAAAATCCGTTCCACACCGTTTGGAAAAATTCCTACAGATAAAGACCTGATGAACGTCATCGACAACGGGCTGCGTAGCACCACCATGCCCGGCTGGAAACACCTTCCGGAAAATGACCGTAAGAGTCTGCTGGTCTATATAAAGTCTCTATCCAAAAAGTTTGCGAAATTCAAGAAGAAGGGCAAAAAACATAAGATAACAAAAGTCGGCAAAGAGCCCGCCCTATCCCCGGAAAGCATGGAGCGAGGCAAAGCCTTGTTCATGACTCAGTGCTCCGGCTGTCATGGCGTTGAAGGCCGAGGAGACGGTGTGACCACGCAACGCATTGTAGATTATTCGTCCAGTGCCATCTGGCCAAGAAACCTGAGCCAGCCCTGGACCTTTCGCCGTGGCAGTACACGGAAAGATATCTTTATAACCCTGCGCACAGGGTTATCCACCAGTGCCATGCCCAAGTTCTCAGAGAAAGTCTTCAAAGATGAACAGATTTGGGATATCGTCAACTTCGTCACCACTCTCGCTCCTCCCACTCAACCTAAAATGCAAAGCCCCATTCACGCTAAAAAAGTGGCCGGAGAAATTTCAGATGATCCTAACGATCCAATATGGCAAAACGCGCAAGCCAGCTTCATTCCTTTAGGAGGTCAACTTCAGGAAAAACCCAAATCTTATTTTCCAACCGTGCGCAACCTGACTGTACGGGCAGTTCATAACAAAAAAGAAGTTTCCCTGTACATCCATTGGGACGATCCATCCCTCGACCCGGCTCTCATCGAATTTACTGACGTTGAAGTATCCCCTCCCCCACCTTTACCAGAACATATGAGGGGAAAGGAACCTAAGGAAGCTCTTGAACCTGCCAGCCCCGAATATCCCGATGCTATCGCGGTGCAGTTTCCCGTTAGTCTGGATAAGCAAATACCCCACTTCCTCAATGGCGACACCGACCACCCGGTTAACCTTTGGAAATGGACAACCGCCACCAACAAAGCCACAGAAATACATGCTAACGGATTAAAAGGCTGGGCCCATCAGGAAGACTCGGCGGTTCGCGCCAAAGGCCATTTCAGTTACGGACGCTATTCGGTAATTTTAAAACGCGTCTTCAAAGAAGATGAAGGCGACATCCAGTTCCAAACCGGCAAACCCATCCCCATCGCTTTCAACGTCTGGGACGGATACGCCGAAGAGACCGGCAATAAAAAATCCATCTCCAGCTGGTTCACCCTCTGGCTCGACGAATAGCCCCCATGCGGGGGAGGCGGCGTTTATTTTCCTGACCTTTCTGCCAACCAAGCACCCTCACATAGTTCCCTTATGGTATATTCCCATGCAAAGAGAGCACTTCAATAGTCTAGCGACGCTGTAGTCACGTAGTGACTTGCTCCCTTATTTATTAGCTGGTAGATAGTTGAAATTAATTAGACAGTACCAAATAGCTGAGGCGCAATGAAGTTTCCAACTTTAAATTATTCAAAAACTAAGGTTAATAAAGCAGGGAAGATTCTAATCGCCAATAGCTCCACTCAAAGGGAACTCCTTTGGGCTCATTCAGTACTTTCAAACTGGCGAGCATGTCACGGACATCCAATAAACACCTTCCAGGCATTACTAAGAACTAGAATTAAAGCAATTAGCGGAAAAGCATTTGCCGCCCAACGTCTCAAGCGAACTCCTTCAATTATTGAAAAGCTTAAGCGGTTCGACACAATGCAATTAACCCAAATGCAAGACATAGGAGGCCTTCGTGCAGTTGTAAATAGGCTTCATCAAGTTAACAGGCTTTACAAAGAGTATAAATTGGGAAAACGATTTGAACATGAACTTTTTTCCGAGAAGAATTACATTGATGCTCCAAAAAAAGAGGGGTACAGAGGTATTCATTTAATATTTCGATACAAAAATAGGCTAGTGCCGGATTATGATGGTTTATATATTGAGCTACAGCTGAGAACCAAATTGCAACATAACTGGGCAACGGCTGTTGAGACTATGAGTACCTTTCTAAAGCAAGCTCTAAAAGCCAGTGAAGGTGAACGCAGATGGCTTGAGTATTTCGAAATTGTAGGTTCTGCTTTTGCTCATTTAGAAGAAACTACCCTTGTTCCTGGTTACAAAGGTTTAACCCAAGAACAAACATTTGCCATGGTTGCCTCCAAGGAAAAACAGCTGGGGGTTCTTGACAAACTCCGGGGTTATTCTAGGGCTGTAGAAACAATTGGCGTGCGGAATAAGAAAGCTAGCTACCATTTAGTTATTCTTAACTATGGAACAAAAACTGTTCGGATTAAGGCATTCTCTAAAAGTCAACTTGATGTGGCATCCGAAGAATATTCCCTTGAGGAAGAAAAAGCTGCAAACCTTGGCGAGAAAATTGAGGTAGTTCTCGTTTCAGCGGGAACCATAAAAGACCTTAAAAAAGCTTATCCAAACTACTTTTTAGACACTAGAGATTTTGTGAAAGAGGTAGAATCAATTATTGCTTCCAGCTGAGAAATTCATATACGGTTCCAATACCCAAGATAACACTCTAAATAAATACTTGGCGCCTCTACCTCTTACACGTAAAGAGGTCTACCCCCTCGATTGTTTCATGTCCCGAATGGGTACGCTGGCTAGTGGACACCCATCAATTCGACATCAAAAATCAAAGTGGCGTTGGGTGGAATGGCACCACCGGCACCGCGTGAGCCATAACCAAGTGAAGAAGGGATGATTAACGTGCGTTGCCCGCCCACTTTCATGCCTTGCACGCCTTGATCCCAGCCTTGGATGACCCGCCCTGCCCCAAGTGGAAATGCAAAGTTGCCGGGACGGTCACGTGAACTATCAAACTTTTTGCCTTTATTATCAGGGGCAGATTTATCAAAAAGCCAACCCGTATAATGAACATTCACCATCTTACCTGCTACGGCTTCTTCACCCGTGCCTGTCTTCACATCAATTTTAGTCAACCCACCCCTGTCAGCACCCGCATGGCTGGCAAAAACAAGACAAAACATAAACAGGCTTAAAGCAAAAAAAGTTTTCATTGCAGACATAGTGACCTCATAAAAAAAACAGATTTAGTAATTTAAAACTTGTGCATATTATATCTGATCTCATCAACCCGTCACAACCGGTTGATGGCGTTATTGCATCAATAAAATCCACACTCCTCCTAACCTCCCCCCATGAAAGAGACCTTTGCGTAACCTGTCATTGCGAACGAAGTGAAGCCGTGATATCAGCTCATTGATCTTCGTGCCCTGAAGGGTAAATCCAAAAAAATTCTGGATCGCCACGCCGCTTACAGCGGCTCGCGAAGACGATCTTGCAGGGCTTATCTTGACAATAAATCCGTCACGGAACAAAAATAACCGGTGCTTTCGACTTATACAAAGCTCTCCTCATGAGAGGGGAGGAATTATTAAAATATTGCGCTGAAAGGATTGGGCAGAAACTCGTGGGGATGAATCAAAACTCCTGAAGGTCAATCACCCCGGCCCTTCTTGAAAAGGAGGGAGCAAAACCAACCCCCCTAGCCCCCCTTATCAGGGGGGAACGAGGCAGAGGTTTTATTGAGCCGAGATAACTTTAGGATCGCCATAAACGAAATGGCTAGTTAGCCGCCCGCTTAG
This sequence comes from Nitrospinota bacterium, assembly GCA_014382285.1. Lineage (GTDB taxonomy): Bacteria > Nitrospinota > Nitrospinia > Nitrospinales > VA-1 > LS-NOB. The sequence goes on from JACNKA010000125.1 coordinate 15,455, forward strand.
GGCAAAAAAACAGGGGGGACCGCGAACGGTCCCCCCTGCCTGTTACATCTTTACTTACCGATAGGTTATCGCATGGACAACTTATCGTCCCCAGTCTTGGAAGCGGATTTCTCTGCTTCGTCCGGCTGAGATGCGGTTTTCACGCCTTTAACCGTCGCTTTACCCAACGG
>JACNKA010000118.1 GCA_014382285.1 Nitrospinota bacterium
TTTCCCGTCAAGTTTTACGGTCATGTGGAGTCCAGCCAAAATGCGCAAGGCGAAAAACAACATAAATGGGTCGAAACTCAAGATGTCATGGCCATGGCTTACGACATTCCTGTCCCCGGTTATAAAAATGATACGGTCAACAATCTCCGCCTATGGAGTGCCCGGTCCAGCCGGGAGTTGGAACTGGACTATTTTCAGGCCGGTGATTATTTTCAAGCCGTGCAAAACAAACATGAAAGCGAAATAATTTCCAAAGTATTGTATCCGCAGGACCATAATCCATCAGGAAAAGAACTCCGGTTCAAGCAGGAATATTTTTTTGTCTCTGCCTCACTCAGCGATATTATCCGGCGATATAAAAAACAGCATACAACCTTTGACGAGTTCAGCAACAAAGTTGCCATCCAACTGAATGATACTCACCCCGCGCTATCCATTGCTGAGTTAATGCGCATTTTAATTGATATTGAAAAATTGCCCTGGGCTAAAGCCTGGAAAATAACGGTCAACACCTTCGCATTCACCAACCACACCATTCTTCCCGAAGCGATGGAAAAATGGTCCTTGGAGCTATTCAGTCGGGTTTTACCCCGGCATCTCGACATCATTTTCCAGATCAACCAGGATTTCATGGATCAGGTGCAGAAACGTTATCCGGGTGACCTGGAAAAAATGACCAGAATGTCTCTCATTGAAGAGAACCATACAAAGTATATTCGCATGGCAAACCTTTCCATTATTGGTAGTCATTCCACCAACGGGGTAGCGAAACTGCATTCCAGCATCCTCAAGGAAAAAGTGTTTTCCGACTTCCATGAAATGTTTCCCGACCGCTTTAACAATAAAACCAACGGCATCACTCCACGTCGCTGGTTGAAGGCCTGTAATCCTGACTTATCCAACCTGATCACAGAGTATATTGGGGATTCATGGGTTCGGAATCTGTCAGATATAAAAAGCCTTCAAGAACATATTAATGACACCCAACTGATTGACCGCTGGAAAAAAATAAAAACCGCCAATAAAAAGCATCTAGCAAAATATATTCAGGAAACTTTGAGCCTCGAAATTGATCCGAATTCTCTGTTTGAAACACAGGTCAAACGGATTCATGAATATAAAAGGCAGGTTTTAAGTGTTCTCCACACCATTGCACTTTATAACCGCGTGCGTAGAGACCCAAAAAACTTTAATACACCAAGAACCGTCATGTTTTCCGGGAAAGCCGCTCCGGGTTATGCCATGGCAAAGCTGATCATTAAGTTCATCAATAATGTCGCAGAGACCATTAATACCGACCCAAGTTTGCTGGAAAAACTAAAGGTTGTTTTTTTGCCCAATTCCTCCGGGACCCTTGCGGAAAACATTATTCCCGCCGCAGACCTTTCCGTGCAAATTTCAACCGCAGGTATGGAAGCATCGGGAACCGGTAACATGAAACTGTCTCTCAATGGTGCACTGACCGTGGGGACACTCGATGGAGCAAACATTGAAATCATGGAGGAGGTGGGTGAGGAAAATATCTTCATCTTCGGCTTGAATGCCGATGAGGTCAGGCAAAAAAAGCAATCCGGTTATCAGCCCAGGGAAATTTATGAGCAGAACCTGGAGTTGCGAGAAGTTCTGGATATGATTCGGAAAGGCTTTTTCTTCGGCCCACAGCCCAATCTTTTTCAACCCATTCTGGAAGGTCTATTGGATCAGGGTGATCCTTATATGGTTCTGGCAGATTTTCAATCGTTCTGTGACATCCAAGAAAAAATAGGCCATGCTTATTTAGATATCAACGCATGGACACGAAAAGCAATCATCAATGTATCGCGGATGGGAAAGTTTTCCAGCGACCGCTCTATCAAAGAATATGCAGAAAACATTTGGAACGTGCCCGTTAACCCACAACGCTAAGTACTTACCCTCTGCCATAGGTTTTAGTCATATCAGCAAGTTTTTCCGCATCGCCAGCTGACCATTGCCCCGGAAGCAACCTCCACTCCCAATTATTCTCAGCTATACCTGGACGGTTCATGCGAGCTTCAGAACCCAGCCCCAACACATCCTGCAACGGAAAAATAACCGTATCGGCAATTGATCGCATTGCCAGAACCAGCATTTCTTCACCCACTGTTTGTGAGTCCACCTTTTTTCCAAGAATATTTTCCAGGTTCATCATCGCTTCATCGCTCAATTCTTCCTCAAACCATCCACGCACTGTATTACAATCATGCGTTCCGGTATACAGGAAACAGTTCTTCACATGATTATCCAGGGCGTAAGGGTTTTGCGAAATGTCACCATCGAAAGCAAAGAGCAAAATTTTCATTCCGGGAAACCCAAACTGAATCATAGCGTCTTTGACATCCTCGGTAATCACACCCAGGTCTTCAGCGACAACAGGAATAGATTTAAATTCTTTTAATAGCCGACAAAAGAATTCAACCCCTGGACATTCCTGCCAACGGCCATTTTCAGCCGTTGCATCACTGGCAGGTATCTCCCAGGCCGCCAGAAAACCGCGAAAATGATCTATTCTCACCAGATCAAATAGTCTCAGACTATGTTTCATCCTCTCCAACCACCAGAGATAATCATTCTCGCGAAGAACATCCCAGTCAAACACAGGATTCCCCCATCGTTGTCCCGTCTCACTGAAGTAGTCGGGAGGAACACCCGCAACGACGACAGGTTTCATATTGTGATCGAGCTTAAAAAACTCCGGGTGCGCCCATACGTCAGCACTATCTTCGTTGACATAAAGAGCGACATCGCCAAAAATACGAACCCCCTTATTGCGGCAATACTCTTGCAATTCTGTCCATTGTCGAAACAAAACAAACTGAAAATACTTTTCCTGTTCGACAAGTGCCCCCATCCTTGAAACATATTTTTCGACCGCATTTCTTATCTTTATACCCTCCGGCCACTTACTCCATGAATGCCCACCAAAATGTTTTTTGAGCACAGAAAAAAGACAAAAATCTTCCAGCCAATAGGTGTTAGCAAAACAAAATTTTTCGAACTCATTTTTATCCACACGTCTGCTAAAACGAGTGTAACTTTTTTCCAGAAGGCTTATCTTGAAATTTAAAACAGAGGTGTATTGAACACGATGCGGAGAACATTCGAGATCAATCTCCAAATCATTCTCTTCCAGAAAACCATCACGAATCATAAATTCGGGGCTAACAAACAAAGGACTGATCGCAAATGCCGAGGTGCAGCTATAAGGCGAATTACCAAATGACGTAGGGTTTATCGGAAGAATTTGCCAAAGGGCCTGGCCTGCTTGTTTTAACAAATCGACAAACTCAAATGCGGAGGGGCCAAAGTCGCCCACTCCATATTTTGAGGGCAGAGATGTAATATGAAGAAGAATTCCACTGCATCGAGACTCATGATTATGCGACATATATATACTTATGAGCTTAGTGTTTAATTAAGGAACCTATGGATTCAGACCGGGAAGTCGATCGTGGCTATTTTAACTACGTTTTGATAAATCTGTGCACCATTTCCCTTTTCAGGAACATTACTCTTCGCCAGTTCCAGCAACTTTAGAAAATCAGGCTCCAACGAAACCCCAGAAAGTTCTTCAGCGAGTTGAATGGCTCTTCCTGCGTATAATAAAATCTGTTCCGTTTCGATCCCTGATATATCGTTAAAAAACCACCCGCAACTGGTGTACATGAGCATGGAGTGGCGTTGAAGCTCCAAAAGATTGTGAGCAACAACTTTCTCAGATTCTTTCAAACCGCTTCGGGATTGCTCGGATAGAAAAACATCTCTATCACACTGGCTCAAAAGAATACAAATATAACGGTTCCTCGCCTCCCAGGGGTCTTCAAAATATTTCGTGCCGAGGTCCGCATAAATAGAATCCACTCTGCATTGCAACCAATCCAGCGCGTGCCTAAGAGGAGCTCTCCAATGCTGGTTCCACTCTGGATGACCGCCCGTGTGGCATCCACAATTAATACTCCAGCGCGCGACCCCATGCGCACAACTCCATGAAGTCCTTTCTTTTATTTCAATCTCCTGTTCAGGAGGAAATTTCTCTAAATATTCCGCATAATTGGTCAACTGCGTATCTACCTGGTCATCAATATATCGCAGGGCAAAAGCCAAGGCCATATCGCCAAACTTATGATGATGTCCATAGGTTTCTCCGTCCGTGGCTATACTGAGCAAATGAGGCTCGTCACGCATGTCAGTCTGAATTAATTTTTCAGCAAAGGATTTTCCATCCCGCAAAAGATTTTCAAACGCCAGGGATTGAGACAAGAGCCCATTGTAGAAAAAAATATCAATACTTTTACCCGCATGCAGTCTTACCTTATAAGGGTGGTAAATATCTAACGGTCCTGACTCCTCTGCATGAACTAATAGTTTTCCGGCCTGATGAGGGGCTAAAATCGTAAATCGAATTCCCAAGTCAGCCATTAACTGGAGAGTTTCTAAATCCACCGCCGTTTCCGGGAGCCACATTCCCTCAGGAAAACGCTTAAAGCGAAATTCAAAATCCCGGATTCCCCAATAAACCTGAGTGTATTTATCTCGCGAATTGGCCAAAGGCATGATCATATGTGAGTAGCATTGCGCTATCGCGGAACCATGCCCTGAAAATAATTTTTGACTAATTTTATCGGCTTCTAAAACCAACTGGTAAGTATCTGGAGCCTTAGACTCCATCCAGCTTAATAAGGTAGGACCAAAGTCAAAACTCATTCTGGAATAATTATTAACTATTTCGGAAACGTTGCCCTTTCCATCAAGTATTCGAGCCTGGGTGTTGGGGGCATAACACTCGGCGTTAATACGTTCATTCCAGTCATGGAAAGGGTATGCCGAGTGCTGATAGGTGATAGCCTTCAACCATGGGTTTTCCCTGGGGGGCTGATAAAAATGCCCGTGTACACAAACAAATCTGCTCATAAATTCAGAATCTGTTATTTATTTTCCATAGAAAATAAAATATTAATTATTAGCATTTTAAAAAGATAGCCGCAAGAGGAGGCAAAACCAGACTGATAGAACAAGGTTGCCCGTGCCAGCTCATCGGTACGCTTTGCACCGGCTGTGGATTACCGACCCCTCCTCCGCCAAATTCTTCGGCATCGCTGTTAAGAATTTCCTTCCAAGCTCCTTCGCAAGGAACCCCAACCCGATAATCAAACCTTGGAACCGGGGTAAAGTTTAAGGCCACGATAATTTTTTCAACAGGATCAATCCCCTTCCGCATTAAAATGAGAGCGCATTGTTGAGAGTCACTGCAATCAATCCATTCAAACCCTTCAGGAGAAAACTCATTTTCAAAAAGAGCTGGCTCATTATTATAAAGATGGTTGAGGCTTTTGAACCAAAGTTGCAGTCCTTTATGGTTTGGGTATTGCAAGAGATGCCAGTCAAGACTCTTGTCATGATTCCATTCTGCCCACTGCCCAAACTCTCCGCCCATGAAGAGAAGTTTTTTCCCCGGCAGGGCAAACATATTGCCGAATAACAATCTCAAGTTGGCAAATTTTTGCCAGTCATCCCCCGGCATACGAGCTATCAAGGAACCCTTGCCGTGAACCACTTCATCATGAGATAGGGGTAAAATAAAATTTTCATGATAGGCATACAACATACGGAAGGTTAAGCGATCGTGGTGAAATTTCCTGTGAACAGGATCTTTTTTCATATACTCCAGCGTATCGTGCATCCAGCCCATGTCCCACTTCATTCCGAAACCCAGGCCACCCACATAAGTGGGTTTTGAAACCATGGGCCAGTCAGTTGACTCCTCAGCCATGGTCTGGGCATGAGGATGTTTGTCATAGACCTGTTCATTAAATTTCCGCAAAAAACCAATGGCCTCCAGGTTTTCCCGACCTCCATGAATATTGGGAATCCATTCCCCCTCTTTTCTTGAGTAGTCCAGATAGAGCATGGACGCTACGGCATCAACCCTCAAGCCATCAATGTGAAACACGTCCAACCAATAAAGCGCGTTGCTGATAAGAAAACTAGCTATCTCATTCCGGCCATAATTAAAAATATGCGATCCCCAGTCTGGATGAAAACCCTGTCGCGCATCGGCATGTTCATAGATATGGGTGCCATCAAACAAGCCCAAAGCAAATTCATCGACAGCAAAATGGGAGGGTACCCAGTCCAGTATCACCCCAATATTATTCTGGTGGAGGTGATCCACAAGATACATAAACTCCTGTGGCGTTCCGTAACGACTTGTTGGGGCAAAATATCCCGTACACTGGTAACCCCATGATGCATAATAGGGATGCTCCATAACAGGAAGAAACTCTACATGAGTGAACTCCATCTCTCTGAGGTACTCCGTTAAAAGCGGAGCCAACTCAAGATAGGAGAGTGGAGAATCACCCTCCGTACGCATCCAGGACCCAATATGCATTTCATAAATGGAAACAGGTCTATTATGCAAGTTATGTCTCTTGCGCCCCTGCCCCATCCAGTCTTGATCCTTCCAGGAGTAATCCAGATCCCAGACAATGCTCCCGCTCTTAGGCGGTGTTTCGCAGAACAGCGCAAAAGGGTCGGCCTTCTCAACCTGGTATCCATTATTGCGGGATTGAATATAGTACTTATAGATATTGCCCTTCTCAACTCCGGAAAAGAATCCCTCCCATATCCCAGACTCTTGTTTAGGGCGCAAGGGATGTTTTCCCTTCTGCCAACCATTGAAGTCGCCCACCACATCGACATGTTCCGCGTTGGGAGCCCAGACCGAAAAATAAGTCCCAGACACTCCATCCACCTCAACCCTGTGGGCCCCCATCTTTTCATAAAGACAAAAATGATTTCCCTCATTGAAAAGATGAAGGTCATCATTCGTCAAAAGAGAAAAGGATGCGACCTTCTCATCTTCATTTTTTTTGGGCATTTTGGGTACGCTTCGAGTCATATTTTCGGTTAATATGAGTATTAAAGATTCTACACATATCTTTAAAAGTTCAGCCTCATCATAGCATCTGGATGGGTTTTCTAAAAAACCTTTAAAATGCCTTGCCGATAAGTTTTAAGCAGGGTGATCAATGCGGTTCCAAGGTAGCACCATGAACGATAAAGACGATCCCCAAAAATCTCTGGATTTCGCCCGCCGTCAGTTGAAAGGGGGCATCGACGATTTGGATGCCGACACCCGCGAAAAATTGCTGCAACTACGGCATCGGGCTATGGAATCCTCTCTGGAAGGAGAAAATCGTTTCCCCGACTGGGCCACCCTGCCCATAATAGCATTCGTGACGGCAGTGATTTTCATTTCACTGGTCTATATTAAACCCAACCCAGCACCCCCTATCAACGAATTTTACGAGGACTGGGAAATCCTGCTAGCCAATGACCCGCTTGAATTTTACGAAAACCTGGAGTTTCTCCAGAAATGGAAGGAAGAAAGTATTGCGCGTGAGAAAGAAAGCAATTGATATAGTTTTTTTTCTGGCTGTGCTGATATTTTCAGTAAGCCCGGGCATGGGGCAGGAAAACAGCCTGCAGTGGGAGGCAATGGACTCTGAAGAAAAACAAATTCTGGCCCCCCTTCAGGGTAAATGGAATGAATTTTCATCGGCAAAACAAAACCGCTTAAACCACGGGGCGAAAACTTGGAACGCATTGAGTCTGGAACAAAAAAAGATCTTCAAACAAAAACTCCAGGCCTGGAAACAAAAAACCCCAGACGAAAAAAATTATCTTCGCAAACAGTTCGGGCGTTTTCAAAATCTACCCGAGATCGAAAAGCAATCCCTACGTAAAGCTTATAACGCGCAGAGGCATATTAAGCCGAGATAACTCCTTGCTCGTCAAACCAGACTATTGAGGTAATAGTTAAAGGATCGGGTCACAATACTTTAACGTGGCAAGTTTCTTCTTTCAATCGGAGCATCGAATTTTTTCTCACAATGAGGGCACTGTAAGGGTCGACTTTTCTGTTTTTGCAGTTCTTCAACAAAACCGTATGCGATGATGCCAACAGGCAAACCAAAAGTTCCCAAACCCAGCATAGAAATAAAACCACCAAAAATTTTCCCCAGAGTAGTGATGGGATAAACATCGCCATAACCCACCGTCGTCATGGTAGAGACAGCCCACCACATCGCCGCAGGAATGCTCGAAAAAGATTCTGGTTGGGATTTATTCTCGATAAAATAAATAACCCCTGAGGCGAAAACCAGCATTCCCATTGTTACCGCCAAGACGATGAGTAGCTCCTGTTTCGTATCTCGCAATACCGCTTTAAAAAGATGCAGGGATTGGGAATACCGCGCCATTTTGAACAAGGTAAAAAGTCGGAATAAACGCAGCACCCGAAGAAATCGCAAATCCAGATCAAAAAAGAATGGCAGATAAAAAGGAATCACCACCATCAGGTCGATGATCGCGGCAGGCGTGAGCATGTATCGAATCCGCCCTATAACCGGACGGCTGTATTCCGGCTTCAACGTGCAAGTCCAAACACGCAAAACATATTCAAGGGAAAACACCGCTATGGAAAACCACTCAAAGACCTTGAGCGACCCGGAATACTGTTCAGAAATATCCTGAATGGTCTCTACGGAAACCGCAAAGATATTGAGAACAATCAGGGAAATAATAAAAACATTAAAACCACGACTCAGGAAATCGCTTTTAGACTCCGGCTCAAGAATTTCGCCAATCCTTTGCTTCATGGGCTATTTCCTTTCAATGAGGTGGGCTTCAATCTCATCACGATATATTTATAATCATGGCACCTTATGTATTTGAAATTAATAGACAATATATTGACACAAGCCGAGGGGCTAACCCTATTCGTCAGTCAAGTGCCTCACAGCAAAAGTTGTCGATCAGTCTAATCACATTATTTAAAAAGACTTATAATAATTGCTCGCAGTAGTTAAAGTTTGGCATAAAACTTGCCGTAAAGGAGTATAAATGAAGGATAATTCTGCTTCTATTACAGGAAGGTAATCGAACATGGAAAAGGTTAAAGTTGCATATCCCGTCACTGAAAGTGCTACGGACTCGTTTGTATTCAAAAGTATTGTCGCCTCTTTAGCAGGAGCCTCTATTCCCGCAGTCATTTTCTATTTTTTGATGTAAAGAGCGGTTGAAATCAACCTGTTGTTACAACAAGATTTATCGCTCCTCCACCTTTATAAATACGCTCCTTTTTTCTACCTGTCTGGACGTATTTCTACCGGCAATTTTCGAGTCTTGCCCATCTCGATTCTGATTCAATCCCCCTAACTCAATCCAATCGCCAACCTGCCCTCTTATCACGGTATCAAGACCCGTTGTTTCTATTTTTCCATTAGTTATTCTGGATTGCTGTGGTGAAATTTCCAGAATAACCTGATCTCCTCGAATATGAGGTAGCACTCTGAATCCGGTCCGTACATCTCTAAATTGGGTGGATTCAAATTGAGTGACAGTGTTTCCCGTCCTGAAGTTTTCAGTTGCCTTGAAAGGCACCTGCTGACCAATATAAATTGTTGCCGCATTTCCCTCCAGAGTGGTGACGACCTGCGTATTCATTTCATCTAAAAAGGATTCGCTGGCAGAAATTCTCCCCCGCACTGTCCCTTTACCCGGCTTGTCTTCTAGAATCACTCCACTTTTTACTCGCGGATTGATAATCACCCGCCTCGAATCACCGATGGGAACTTCACCACTCACCTCACTTTCCCGCTCACTCAATTGAGACCGCAGGCCCTGCTTCACAGTAATGCGCAAATTTTTAAGTTGGCCATCAATTTTTTCGAGTAGCCCCTTAATCTCCAGCAATTTCTGGGGAGAAGCTCGTACAATGAGCTGCTGACGCATTCCCGTGACGGACTCATTACGCCCCAACAGTGGGCGGATGATAGGGATCACATCTTCCACCATTCTATTCTTAAGAGGAATGACCTCCATCTTCTCCTGAGCCATGACCGCCGGGGTGATGAAGAGAACGAGTAAAAAAACGTATTTAAGAACTCTTGGCAGCATAAAATAAACCAGGACAGTAAAAGCGTTGATAAAGGTTATAGGCTTTAAAAACTGAAGGATATTTCATTGCCTTTATTATACACTCTCCAGGAGGCCTCTAAAAATCACGAATGAATAGGCTTTTATTTTTAAGGGCTATAAGTTTCAGAATTATCTAATATAAAACTATTTAAGGGACCCCATAATAATATAAAATCAGTCTATGATCGAACTGACCTCAGTCCTCTTTATCCTGCTTTTCTTTGCATTCCCCCTGCCCGCATTGGCTGGCAGCTTAGGAATATTTACCACCTGGAACCTTTACAGGAAATATGAAGCATTTAAGACCCAACCCCATGAGGGGAAGAAAAACCTGATCCTGGGAGCGGCATTATTCCTGATAAATTTTATCTGCAGTATTTTCCTGGGAATCGCCATGGCCTTTGCGGTCTATTATTTTATTTATGATAATTCATATCTTTTTATCTTCAACTTTTTATTCTGCTCAACGATTTCACTGCGATGGTTTGACTTCACCCACAACCTTTATCGATGGTTTATTTTCAAACTCCAATCCAAAAATACGTTCATAACATCCCATTTTGCCGTTTGCCAGGGCTTTCGCGAAAGAGATGATTTCGGGCTTAGCCCGGTCTACACCGATGCAGGAACATTGAGGCTGGAGGACAAACAATTGATCTTTAAAGGGGTGTTTCGTGAAGAAATCTTCTCTCCCGCAAATATCATTCAGGTAGAGAAAAAAAGCTCCGAAAAAATAAAAATTCGCTCAAAGCCGAACAGTTTTAAAAATGCGGAAGTATTTTTAATCACCTTGAAGGAAAAATTTTATCCATTCAAAAGCCGTCAGGACCGCGATGAAATTTTCAAAACCCTTTTATCCACGTAGAAATCCCGGCATCACCGTAATAATAGGCATGGGATTATTTGTGTTCCCAATTTTCTCAATTGATTGATTTAGCCACTCAGGTTTCAAATGCTCTGGCGTAGAATCTTTATGAATCTATGGGCTATAAGAAGAACGAGTCTTTTTATCACTACAGCCTGCTAATATGAAATAAGCACCTTAACTCAAGTTGATTGAACTGGCGGTTTCAAAAAGATAGAATGTCAGTATACGAATTTACTGCCACTGAAATACTAAAACCTCACCCACTATGGCCCAGCCCACCACCCGAAATTATTACAAGATTCTCGGCATCACCCAGAAGACATCCAAAGCCGATATCAAAAAACGCTATCGGGAACTGGCGAGAAAATACCATCCCGACACCAACTCGGGGAGCAAGGCCGCCGAGGATAAATTCAAAATCGTCTCTGAAGCTTATGAAGTGCTCAGCGATGCAAAAAAAAGGAAAACCTATGACCGCGAGCGGTCCTATCAGAAGAAGGCTCCGCGACGACCCAAAGGACAACCCGATTGGAATCCGCCTCCCGGTGGTTTCGGAAAAGGACCCAACGACAACCAACAAGGATATGAAGAACCTTTCGCTCAGGAACCGGAGCCGATTGATCCAGATATGCCAACGAGTGGATTCGACCTGCAGTTCATGGTTGATGTTCCGCTCCCTGTTGCGGCGCTAGGAGGAACAATCCCCTACTCGTATGAAAAATACGTTCGCTGCGAAGAATGTGAAGGCACCGGCGCCCAGGGAAGTGACGAATGCCCGGAATGCCAGGGGAAACAACTGGTCGTGCGTCCTGTTACTCTGGATGTCAGAATTCCTCCGGGCGTGGCCGACCAATACACTCTGGCCTTTATTAAGGAAGGTGGAGAAGGCCGAAATGGAGGTCCCCCCGGAGATTTGTTTTTAAAAGTCTGCATACAACCTCACCCAAAATTCAAACGGGTCAAAAACGATATCATCCATGAAGTGACCATTTCTTCTAAACTCGCAGAAGAAGGCGGGCCACTTGAGGTTGAAACCTTGAATGGCACCAAAACAATTCAAGTGGAAGAAGAAACCCTGGTTGGAGAAGAGCTGCGCGTATCCGGAGAAGGCTCAGCCATAAGCTGGGGAAAAAAGCGGGGTGACCTCATCATCAAATTCAATATTGAGGAAGATTAAACATGGCATTTACTTTATTCATGATCGTCTTCGCCCTGATTCTGGTGCTGATTCTCTGGCTACTTTTTCGACCTGGAAAACCCCAGCCCGTAAAAAAAGCCAAGCGGCAGATGAAAAAAATGCAACCCAAAGGAAAACCACCCACCACTACGAACAGCCCTTTAAACGCCGAATCGGACGTCCCAAGCGATGATCACATGAAAGAAATTGCTACGGAATTACTGAAGAAGAATCCGCAAGTGGTCAGCCACGTGGTAAAGCGGTGGCTACGCGAACGGTGAGACTCAGCCCTTGCGGGCCTTCACTTCTGCCGCATGGGCTCTAGCCCTTTTGAGCATTGCGGCTCTTTCCTCTGAGGAAAAGTCTTTTCTGGGAATGGGTTTTGGGGTGCCTCCTGAAGCCTTGGGTGCCGCTGTAGCAGGCGCTGCTTGTGCTGCCCCAGCCGGAGCTTCTGCCGGTTGCTCGCTGGCCGCCGTTACTTCTGGAGCAGGTGCCCCTGCCTTAGCAGGCGGAGCCTCTCCCTCTTTACGGATCAACCGCATTGAAGACCAGACATCTGCGGTAGGATAATCCGTATCAACGCCAATCTTTAAATCCATGCGGATAATTTTTTCATCGGAACACTCGGAGATCCAGGTGTTCGAGGCACCACCGGGCGCAAATATCGAGTCAATGGGATAACTCGTCCCATTTTTATCGACCAGAGATTTCACACCCGTCTTATCGAACAGTGTCACCGCCTCTGCCTTAGTCGGAATACGCCAATTATCGTAGCCACCAAACTTGTCTTTATTTTCGTTGACCCAGTCCACATATTGGCTGTGGTCGGCCCAAGTATAAAACTTTTTCATATCCAGCCAGGCATCGGTCTTCTTCCACATATAGCTGGTATTGGGGTCGGTGATGGTCCCATCATCATTATCGACAAGGGGTTCTCCTACCGGACCCGCCTTTTTTGCCGCCTCTGCCTTTTTGGCGGCTGCAAGTTTGGCCTTTTCAGCGGGCGATAAAGCTGTGGCTTCTGAAGAAGGGGGAGTGTCTGACATACTTAGCCTCTATGTGCCGGTTCTATATCTTCTAAAATATCACTCAAATCTTTTCCCGTATCGGTAAGATCTTTCAATATCTCACCAAGTCTGGTCGCAGAATAGGCTTCTAACCGAGATTGGAAGTCTACTCTATAGTCTGCGGCATTTTTACGGACCCAATCCACAGCTACCTGCTCCTGAGCCTCACAACTCATATTGGCGCATTTTTTATCGAGCAGCTTCGTCTGAGATAACCGTATGATTTCGCAGATCAAATCTTCTTTGATCCGATTCATGCTAAGATTTTAACACAAAATATGACGGGAAATTAGCCCTTTGGCTATAAAAAGGGGCCACTCTATAACGGTTTTTCAGGCTTGTCAACGTGATATTTAGGAAACCTGATATCTCATTGATATTTATAAAGTTATTGGCATTTTTTTGCACATGACTGACAACATTTCTCGCACAGGGTTTTATTACCTCGCCCAACAAAGATGAGGTCTTATAGTCTGCGCTTCGATGATCGTGGATCGAGAACCTCCCTCAAGCCATCCCCTAAGAAATTGAACGACAGGATGGTCAAAAAAATAGCCAGCGAGGGAAACAAAATGAGATGCGGGTAAAACTTGATCGCCGTCCAACCATCATTGGCCAGAGTCCCCCAACTGCTGAATGGAGGAGCTATTCCCAGCCCAATAAAACTCAAGGTCGACTCAGCCAAAATCGCCATGGGTATGCGAAAACTCAAGGTCACTATCAATATGCCCAGAATATTAGGAAGAATTTCCCGCACCAGTATCCTTGTCGGGCTGGCACCCAGCGCACGAGCCGCCTGCACATAGGGATATTCCTTGATCCGCAGAACTTCTCCGCGCACCAGTCTGGCAACCGTGACCCAACTCACCAGCGATAATGCGACAAAAACCCCAGCCACTCCCCGCCCCATCAAAACGGTAATGAGAATGATCATTAACAGGTCGGGCAAAGCGAAGACCACATCCACCAGCCGCATCATCAGGTTGTCAGTCCTGCCACCGACATAAGCAGAAATCGCGCCATAGACCGTCCCTACCAGCAAGGCAAACAAGGTTGTGAATACACCGATAAACAGCGATACCCGCGCCCCATAAATCATGCGCGAAAGAAGATCGCGGCCCAGGCGGTCGGTTCCCATCCAATGATCCAGACTGGGAAAAGCCAGTGTCTGCAGCGTATCCTGCGTTTCATAGGAATACGGAGCTACCCATGGGGCCAATACCGCAATCGCTGAAACCATCAGCAGGAAACCAGCACTCAATTTGGATGTCAGAGAATATTGCCACATACGTACTTTGATGATAGTTTGTTTACAGTTTCAAGTGCATGAACCCTGATATTTCAGTTAACCTCTGAACTCAAAGTTCTTTGGCCTTCAGTTTTTTGTAGCACCGAAATCACCTTCAAAAAACCAGCCGCATAACGCTCCAGCTTGGCTTTCCCCACACCGGGTAACCTGCCAAACTCTGCCATTGACGTGGGTCTTTTTTGCACCATTTCTAATAATGTCCTGTCATGGAAAATAATGAATGGAGGTACTTTTTGTTCGCTGGCCACCTCTCTGCGGTGAGTGCGCAACTCCTGAAAAAGAGACTCATCTTTCTCATTATCAAGCGTAACTTTAGCCTTTATTTGTCCAGGCTTTTTACCCCTTGACCGCCCCGCTGTTTTACTAAATTGCTCTTCCCTTAACAGTACTTTTTCTTCTCCACGCAAAACTGCCTTGGAACTTTTTCCCAAGCTATAACCACCATGACCTTCCATATCAACAACCAATAGATTTTTTGCTACCAATTGACGAAAAACAGATTGCCATTGGTTTTTGGAGTATTCTTTTCCAATGCCATAAGTCGATATTTTGTCATGACCAAATTGGATAATCCGAGCAGAATTACCTCCCAGCAAGACATCAATTATATACGCCGCCCCGAACCGCTCCCCTGTTTTATAAACGCATGAGAGAGCCTTCTGTGTCGCCACAGTTGCATCAAAAGATTTTACTGGCTCCAGGCAAGTATCACAATTTCCGCAAGGATTTTCTAAACCTTCACCAAAATACTTCAACAGAACTTGCCGTCTACACTGTATGGTTTCGCAAAAACCAAGCAGAGTATCCAGTTTTTGCCGCTCTATTCTTTTTTGATCCTCTGAGGCATTTGATGACACAATAAAACCGATAATCTTTGACACATCTTCAAGCCCGTAAGCCAACCATGCGTTGGATTTAAGACCGTCCCGCCCGGCACGTCCCGTTTCCTGGTAGTAGGACTCTAAGCTTTTTGGCAGGTCGAGATGAGCCACAAAGCGAACATCCGGTTTGTCAATCCCCATACCAAAAGCAATGGTCGCCACCACAATAACGCCCTCTTCCTTATAGAATTTATCCTGATTTATTTCGCGCTGATTTTTGTCCATTCCCGCATGATAAGGCAATGCGTTAAAGCCTTCCTCAACTAACCATTTAGCTGTTGCTTCAACCTTGTTTCGGGACATGCAATAGACTATTCCTGAATCCCCTGAATGATTATCTTCAATAAATTTTATCAGTTTATTTTTTGAGTCAACCTTGGAAACGATTGCGTATTTAATATTTGGCCGGTCAAAACTGGAAACAAACAATTCTTTGAGTTCCAGATGCTCGATAATATCGTGGCGCGTGGGGGCATCAGCAGTTGCGGTCAGTGCCAGCCTGGGAGTTTCGGGGAACAGCTTTTTTAACAGGTTTAACTTTAGATATTGAGGACGAAAATCATGACCCCACTGAGAAACACAATGCGCCTCATCAATTGCAATCACGCTCAGTTTACACTTGCCCAAGTGATCAAGGAAATCCTGCGTAAGCAGTTTTTCAGGAGATACATATACCAAGTCCAGGGAACCCTCTAATAATTTCTGCTCTGTTGCCTTGGTTTCTCTATGGGTGAGTGTTGAATTTAAGACGGATGCTCGAACGCCTAACTGGTTGAGCGATTCCACTTGGTCACGCATTAAAGCGATCAACGGAGAGATCACCAGCCCCACCCCATCCCGGCATAAAGCAGGAACCTGATAGCAGAGGGATTTCCCGCCACCTGTTGGCATCAGCACCAGAGCGCAATTCCCCGCAATCACATGGTCGATGACTTCCTCTTGGAGGCCTAAAAAAGAATCAAAGCCAAAAATATTTTTTAAAACCTCCGATTTTCTCATTTAACCAAGCCTCTCTTTTTGAAAGTGTGCGATTTAAAGACATGTTCTATTTCAACGTCACTCTCGGGTCCAGCCAGCCATAAATCATGTCCACCACCAGATTCGCGATCACAATCAGCACGGCGTAAACCAGAGTCACCCCCATGATTAAAGGATAGTCCCGGTTGGTCACAGCAGTTATGAAAAACCTTCCCATGCCCGGAATGGAAAAAATAAATTCGATAACAAAAGAGCCAGTGATCAGCCCCGCTGTTAGAGGGCCCATCACCGAAACAATGGGGTAGATGGAATTTATCAAGACATGTTTGAACATTATCACCGGTTCTGTCAGGCCCTTGGCCCGTGCGGTTCGGATATAATCCGAGGACAAAACATCAAGAACCTTGGTTCGGGTTAAACGTGCTACGTAACCGGCAAAACCTGCTCCCAGCGCGAATGCCGGCAAAATCATATGGCGAGGCCCTTCCCATAAAGCAGGGGGAAGCCAGTGCCAGTGATGCGAGAAGATCCATACGGAAATCGCCCCCAATACAAAACTCGGGACCGAAATCCCCATTGCCGCCACAAACAGGACAGACCGATCCAGCAAAGAGTTTTGCCAGTACGCCGAAATCATCCCGGCAGGCACCCCCAGCCCCAAAACAACAAGAACAGCGCAGAGCCCCAAGGTAAAAGAAACAGGAAACGTATCCCGAATGATATCCGAAACATCCCGCCCTAAATATTTATAAGACGGCCCCAGGTCGCCCTGAAACAATTGCTTCATGTACAAAAGGTATTGCAGGGGAACAGGCTTATCGAGATGATATTTGGCTTCTACATTGGCCTTGATTTCTGGAGGAAGAATTTTTTCCGTATCGAACGGTCCGCCCGGAACCCAGTGCATGATGAAAAAGGTGAGCGTTGCAACCGTGACCAGAACGGGTATCCCTAACAAAATTCGCCTGACAATAAATCGCAGCATGAGATTATTTTATCATATCCCACAACAATGACCGAGCAAGAGAAACAGGGCGATCACTCACCCCACACCAAGCCGGATAAATAATTCCCTCCCTACCCCAGCCGGTAGGATACAATAGAAGGTCGTTTATTAATTTACCGAAAGTTTCATGAACTACCCATCGCTAAGAGAATTCATAGGCCGGCTGGAACGTGAGGGAGAACTGCTGCGTATTAAAGAACCCGTTTCGCCCATTCTCGAAATCACGGAAATCACTGATCGGGTCTCCAAACAAGCCGGTGGCGGAAAAGCCCTTCTGTTCGAAAACGTCGAAGGCAGTTCCATGCCAGTACTGATCAACGCTTTTGGCAGTGCCAGGCGAATGAACATGGCATTGGGTGTCCATGATATTGAAGACATCCCCAAAAGAATCGAACGTTATATAAAAATCCCGACTCCCACTACTTTGCTGGACAAGGCAAAGCTTCTACCCATGCTTTTACAGGCGGCGCAGTTTCCACCCAAACTTTTACATACGGCACATCCTCCCTGCCAGGAAGTTGTCCATCTGGACGATGATATTGACCTGGGAGCGATCCCGATTCTGCAATGCTGGCCTGAAGATGCAGGGAGGTTCATCACCTTTCCCATCGTCATCAACCGCAGTGTCGACAAAAAAATCAGAAATGTCGGTCTCTATCGCATGCAGGTGTATGACCGCAAAACCACCGCCATGCACTGGCATATCCATAAAGACGGAGCCCATTTTTTTCATGAATTCAAAAAACAGGGCAAAAGGATGGAAGTAGCAATCGCCTTGGGTGCTGACCCGGCATCCTGCTATTCCGCTTCTGCCCCCCTGCCCTATGGCATTGATGAATTTCTTCTGGCAGGTTTTATCCGCAAGCAAAGCGTGCCCTTGGTGAAATGCAAAACGGTTGATCTCGAAGTCCCGGCCAATGCAGAAATTGTTTTGGAAGGATACATCGACCCCTCTGAGATGCGGCTGGAAGGGCCTTTCGGGGACCACACCGGCTATTACTCTCAGGATGGGGATTATCCGGTTGTGCACCTCACCGCCATCACTCACCGCAAAGATCCGGTTTATCTGACCACCATAGTAGGCAAACCCCCTCAGGAAGATTTTTATCTAGGACGAGCCACCGAACGTATCTTTCTGCCTCTTCTCAAAACCCAGCTCCCTGAAATTGTCGATATGGACATGCCGGTTGAAGGTGTCTTTCATAATTGTGTCATTGTTTCTATCGAGAAGCGTTACCCCATGCAGTCCAGACGATTGATGAGTGCCTTGTGGGGACTCGGCCAAATGAGCTTTGTCAAAACCATCGTCACAGTGGATGCCGAAGTCAATGTTCACGACTATGAAGAGGTAGCAAAAATTTTACTCAGCACGGTGGACTTTGAAACGGACCTGTTTTTTTCAGAAGGAATTCTCGATGTTCTCAACCATGCCTCGGACCAGATGCTATACGGTTCGAAACTGGGCATAGATCTAACCGCTAAAATAGAAGGCGAGCTGGGCTATGGCAAAGAGATCCCTGCGCTCGCCCATCCCCACCCTCTTCCAACACCAGAAGAAGTGATGGGAGTATTTCAGGAACTTAAATCCTGTCGGATTTTAGAACTTCAAGCCCCCATTCTGCTCGTGGCTCTCGATAAAACCACTGCCAATCAAGGTGCAAAGTTCATCAATGCATTTCTAGATCACCCTGACTTTTCTGCCATAGAAATTGTCATCGTGCTGGAAGGCCATGTCGACATCACTAACATCTCCACCGTAATGTGGAAGTTCTTCAACAACATCGACCCAAAACGGGACTTTCATTTCCAGGAAGAACGACTGGGCATTGATGTGACGCAAAAACTTCCCGAAGAAGGTTATCAACAAAACTGGCCGGAGGAAATTGAAATGACTTCCGAAATTAAATCCAGGGTCGATAAAAAGTGGCTCACCCTTTTCAAAGAATAACTCCCTCATCATGGCACTGGATCACATCACCATAAAAGGCGCAAGAGAACATAACCTTAAAAACCTTAACCTCACTCTGCCTCGGGAAAAACTAGTGGTGATAACGGGCTTGAGCGGTTCGGGAAAATCGTCTCTGGCTTTCGATACAATTTATGCCGAGGGCCAACGACGATACGTTGAGTCCCTTTCCGCCTACGCACGGCAGTTCCTCCAATTGATGGAGAAGCCAGATGTTGATTCCATTGATGGGCTCTCTCCGGCTATTTCAATAGAGCAGAAAACATCCAGCAAAAACCCCCGTTCCACGGTTGGGACGGTGACCGAAATTTACGACTACCTGCGCCTGCTCTACGCCAGAGTCGGAAAGGTTTCCTGTTATGGTTGCGGGCGACAAATCACTTCACAAACCGTACAACATATCGTTGATCAGGTTCAAGCCATCCCCGTAGGCAAAAAGGTGATGATTCTTTCCCCTGTAGCCCGGAACAAAAAGGGAGAATTCAAAAAAGAAATTCTGGATATGAAGCGGAACGGGTTCGTGCGCGTACGGATCAACGGTGAAGTCCGCTCTCTGGAGGAGGAAATTGTTCTCAACAAAAAATTCAAACACACTCTGGAAACAGTGGTGGACAGGCTCGTTATTAAGGAAAGCATGGGCAAGCGCCTGGCCGACTCGGTAGAAACTGCACTCAAGCATGGAGAAGGTTCTCTGGTCGTTGTAATTCTTGAAGATAAAGAAGATGAATTATTATTCAGCGAAAAATTTGCCTGCAGTTACTGCAACATCAGCTACCCGGAACTTGAACCGCGCTTGTTCTCCTTCAACAATCCGCAAGGAGCCTGCTCTCAGTGTGATGGTCTGGGGATCAAGATGGTGATCGACCCTGAACTGGTCAGTCCGAACCCCAAACTTTCGGTTCGCGATGGAGCATTGAAGCCTTGGGAAAAACGCAGCTCCATCTATTTCCACCAGATGCTGGACACAATCTCCACCCATTTCAAGTTCAAACTCAGCACCCCGTTTGAGAAACTCCCTAAAAAAGTTCGTGACATTTTATTATTCGGTTCCGGTGATGAGCCTATAAAATATTTTTTTGAAAAGGACGGCAGAAAACAATTCTACACAGATACCTTCGATGGAGTGATCCCCGAGCTGGAAAGACGTTACCGTGAGACCGACTCCGCCTCCAGCCGGGAAGAAATTGCACGCTACATGCGCCCTCTTCCCTGTCAAACCTGTGATGGCGACCGATTGCGCAAAGAAGCCGTCTCGGTAAAAATAGCCGACTTGAATATAGTCGAACTCACAGCATTCTCCATTGGCAAAGCCCATCAATTTTTTGAAGAGTTGAAATTGACTCGGCAGGAACACAATATCGCTCGCAGAATCGTTAAGGAAATTAGAGAACGGCTGGGGTTCCTCATTAATGTCGGGCTGAATTATCTTTCGCTCGACCGTTCTTCAGGCACTCTGTCGGGCGGAGAAAGTCAACGCATTCGTCTTGCCACTCAGATAGGCTCCAGCCTGATGGGAGTCCTGTATGTCCTTGATGAACCCAGCATTGGACTGCACCAAAGAGACAACGACCGCCTGCTCAATACCCTGCTTCGTCTGCGCGATCTGGGCAACACCGTCATCGTGGTCGAGCATGATGAAGCAACCATCCGAGCCGCCGACTATGTGGTGGATCTGGGCCCTGGCGCAGGAGTCCATGGCGGTGAGACCATTTTTGCAGGAACCCCTAAAGCCTTGCTTAAATCCAAAGATTCCCTGACGGGACAATATCTAACGGGGAAAAAAAAGATCCCGCTCCCCAAAATTCGGCGCAAGGGCAATGGGAAAACACTTGAGATATTGGGAGCAAAGGAAAACAACCTTAAAGACGTATCTGTGAAAATACCTCTGGGCTGTTTTGTCTGCGTGACCGGGGTTTCTGGTTCGGGGAAAAGCACTCTCACCATTGATATTTTATACAAGGCTCTGGCCCGGCATTTCTGGCACTCGCTGGACAAGCCCGGAGAGTTTAAAAAAATTGAAGGCATTCATTGGCTCGATAAGGTCATCGACATTGATCAGTCACCAATAGGAAGGACACCCAGATCCAATCCTGCCACCTATACCGGTGTATTCACCCTCGTCCGGGAATTGTTCAGCCAGGTTCCCGAGTCTCGCGCGCGCGGTTACAAACCGGGCCGATTCAGCTTTAACGTTAAAGGGGGACGATGCGAGGCCTGTCAAGGAGATGGAGTCATCAAAGTAGAAATGCATTTTCTTCCCGATGTGTTTGTCACCTGCGATGTTTGCCAGGGAAAACGCTTCAACCGCGAAACCCTGGAAATTCTTTATAAAGGAAAAAGTATCGCCGATGTGCTGGATATGACCGCCGAGGAAGGTAAAGATTTTTTCACCAACATTCCTCCCATAAAAATCAAACTGCAAACCATCACTGATGTCGGGCTGGATTATATAAGGCTGGGACAACAGGCCACCACATTATCAGGCGGAGAAGCGCAGCGGGTGAAGTTATCAAAAGAGTTGAGCAAGCGCAGTACAGGAAGAACCCTGTATATTCTGGACGAGCCTACTACCGGGTTACATTTTGCCGACATAGAACACCTGCTCAAAGTTCTCGACAAGCTGGTCGATTCCGGCAATACCGTGGTCATCATCGAACATAATATGGACGTGATCAAAACCGCCGACCATATCATCGACCTCGGCCCCGAAGGTGGCGATGGTGGCGGAAAGGTACTGGCAGAAGGCACACCTGAACAGGTGGCGAAAGTCAAAGCCTCATACACCGGGAAATATTTAAAGGATTATCTTTAGACTTAGTTGTTATTCAAGTTTTCGAGGCGGGCAACAGCGCGGAAAAGTTTTTTCTGCGTTTCGATGAACTCTTCTTCTGAAAGGTCGGTTTGGCTCAACAGTTTTTCAGCAGCAGCATGAGAACGTTCGGCACGTTCGCGGTCGATCTCATGCAGGAATTCCCCGGTTTCAGCTAAAACGGTAACGCGGTTATCCGTCACTTCCAGATAACCACCGCTGACAACCAGAGCTATGGTCTCGCCATCCTTCTCATAAGACAACTGGCCTGAACGCAGGTTGGTCAGAATCGGAGCGTGATCGTAAAGTATCCCCAAATCGCCCTCGCTACCTGGGGCGTTGACCTGATCCACCTCTTCCGCGACGAGTTGCTTTTCCGGAGTTACAATGCTGAGTATTAGTTTCTGGCTCATGCTGATTTCTTATCCAGTTCTTTCTGTTTCGCGTGAACTTCGTCCAGGGTTCCCACCATGTAGAACGCCTGCTCTGAGATATCATCCCCACGTCCTTCAAGGATGTGCTTGAATCCTTCAATGGTATCCTGCACTTTGACGTATTTCCCCGGTGATCCGGTGAAGACTTCTGCCACGAAAAACGGTTGCGAGAGATATTTCTGAATTTTACGGGCACGAGAAACAGCCTGTTTATCCTCTTCTGAAAGCTCATCCATACCCAGAATAGCAATGATATCCTGCAAATCTTTATAACGCTGTAAGACTTGTTGAACTCCGCGAGCCGTGTTGTAGTGATCATCCCCCAATACTTCAGGATCAAGAATCCGTGAGGTAGAATCGAGTGGATCCACAGCAGGATAAATACCCAGCTCAGAAATACGCCGATTCAATACCGTAGTTGCATCAAGATGCGAGAAGGTAGTCGCTGGTGCAGGGTCTGTCAAGTCATCAGCAGGAACATAGATAGCCTGAACTGAAGTGATAGAACCTTTTTTAGTTGAGGTGATGCGCTCCTGCATATTACCCATTTCAGTTGCCAAAGTTGGCTGATAACCTACCGCAGAAGGAATACGCCCCAGAAGAGCAGACACTTCAGAACCGGCCTGTGAAAATCGGAAAACGTTATCAATGAAAAGCAGGACGTCTTTACCACCCTCATCGCGGAAATATTCAGCACAAGTGAGGCCAGTGAGACCAACACGCATGCGCGCACCCGGAGGCTCAGTCATCTGTCCGTAAATCAGTGCCGTCTTGTCGATAACATTGGACTCTACCATTTCGTGATAGAGGTCATTTCCTTCACGGGTTCGTTCACCAACACCTGCGAACACTGAATAACCACCGTGTTCCGCACCAATATTACGAATCAATTCCATGATCAAAACGGTCTTGCCCACACCAGCGCCGCCGAACAGCCCAGTCTTTCCTCCTTTGAGGTAAGGCTCGAGCAGATCAATAACCTTAATGCCCGTTTCGAGCATTTCCATTTTGGTGTCCTGATCTTTAAACTCGGGAGCATCGCGGTGAATACTCCATCTAGCTTTAGATTCAACCGGAGGCTTTTTGTCAACCGGGTCACCGACGACATTAAGAATTCTACCAAGCACTTCTTCCCCGACAGGAACAGTAATGGGAGCGCCTGTATCAAGAGCTTCCATTCCACGGACCAAACCATCGGTTGAATGCATGGCCACGGAACGGACCACATTGTCACCAAGGTGTAGCGCCACTTCGCAAACCAGGGTTTCCATTTTCCCGCCTTCTCCGGCACGCTCAATATTTATCGCGTTATACAAAGCCGGCAGAACACCGTCTTCAAAACGCACATCGACGACAGGCCCCATGACTTGGATGATCTTTCCCTTATTCATTCATTCCCCTCCACAATTTTCAGTATCGCCATCAACCTTTCAGAGCTTCGGCGCCATTTACGATTTCTATCAATTCTTTAGTGATGTATGCCTGTCGAGCTTTATTGTAAGTCAATGTCAGGCCTTCAATCATCTCACCGGCATTGCGACTGGCACTATCCATCGCTGTCATCCGCGCCCCATGTTCACTGGCACTGGATTCCAGAAACGCACGATACACCTCTACTGTCATATAACGTTTCAGCAGTTCATCGAGAATCGATTCTTCATCCGGCTCGTAGATATAATCCACGGCAAATGTGTCCTCTTTATGTGCCAGTTTCTCAGGAACAACGGGAAGCAATTGCTCAACAACAACTTCCTGCTGCATCACCGACTTAAATTCGTTGTAAACCATGAAAACCTTGTCGACCTTCTTCTCTGTAAACAGAGCGGCCAGGTTTTCACCGATAGACTGTGCCTTCAAGTAATCAAAGTCTTTAGTCCAACCAATAATATTCTGTCGGATGTTGACCGGGCGATTCTGAAAAACATCGTTGCCCTTTTTACCGGCAATGATCAAGGAGTTATCATTTTGCTCATTGTCTTTCAGATATTTGGCCGTCTTACGAATGATGCTTCCGTTGAAACCACCGCATAGACCTTTATCCGAAGTGATGATTAGAAGCAGATGACGGTGTCCTTCCCGCTCGTCCAGTAAGGGATGCAGATCACCACTGCACCTTGCCGCCAAATGATTGAGAACGTCCATCATCTTAATGGCATAAGGCCGGGCCTCCAGAATCGCGTGCTGAGCCTTGCGCAATTTCGATGCCGCAACCAACTTCATGGCTTTGGTGATCTGTTGCGTATTTTTTACGCTCTGGATCCGTCTTTTAATATCTTTTAAATTAGGCATATATTAATTTTTAAAAAGACCCTTGAATTCTTCAATAGCGGCTTTCACCTGAGCTTCAGTTTCATCATCAAGTTTTTTAACTGCTGCAATCTTATCCATCACAGCCTTATGCTTGTCATCCATAAAATTGAGCAGGCCGCTTTCAAATTTTTGAATATCGGCTACAGGGATATCGTCAACCAGACCTCGTACACCCGCAAAGATAGAAACGATTTGCTCAACAACGCTCAAAGGTTTGTACTGCCCCTGCTTGAGCAACTCAACAAGCCGTTCGCCCCGGTGAAGCTGGGCCTGAGTTGCCGCATCCAAATCACTACCAAACTGTGCAAAGGCTGCCATTTCACGATACTGAGCAAGGTCCAAACGCAACTTACCAGCAACCTGCTTCATGCCCTTAATTTGAGCCGCTCCACCAACACGAGAAACTGAAAGTCCAACGTTAATAGCAGGACGCACTCCAGAATAAAACAGATCAGTCTCAAGAAAGATCTGCCCGTCTGTAATGGAAATCACGTTAGTCGGGATATAGGCAGAAACGTCACCCGCCTGTGTTTCAATGATAGGCAATGCCGTCATGGATCCCGCTCCCAACTCGTCACTGACTTTTGCAGATCGCTCCAGCAATCGGGAATGCAGAAAGAAAACGTCACCCGGATACGCTTCGCGTCCCGGAGGACGTCTTAACAAGAGAGACAGCTGTCTGTAAGCCGCCGCCTGTTTACTGAGATCATCATAAACAATCAGGCAGTGCTGGCCGTTATCACGAAAATACTCACCCATTGCGCATCCGGCATAAGGTGCGATGAACTGCATCGGTGCCGGGTCACTGGCCGATGCCGAAACGACGATGGTGTATTCCATGGCACCATGCTGTTCCAGCGTTTTAACCACCCGGGCAACGGTAGACCGCTTCTGCCCCACCGCTACGTAAATGCAGAACATATTCTGCCCTTTTTGATTGATGATCGCGTCAATAGCAACGGCGGTTTTCCCCGTTTGCCGGTCACCAATGATCAATTCTCTTTGTCCGCGACCAATAGGAATCATTCCATCAATAGACTTGATCCCGGTTTGCATGGGTTCATGAACCGATTTTCGGTCAATAACACCCGGCGCGACTCTTTCAATCGGGCCAAATTTTTCTGTCTTGATGGGTCCCTTGCCATCGATGGGTTGCCCCAGGCCATCTACCACCCGGCCGACCAGCTCAGGTCCGATTGGAACTTCCATGATGCGACCGGTCCGTTTGACCTCATCGCCTTCTTTAATATTATCGTCACGCCCGAGCAGAACTGCCCCGACATTATCTTCTTCAAGGTTCAAGACCATTCCAGCCAGGCCACCTGGGAATTCCAGAAGTTCACCCGACATGGCTTTTCCGAGGCCATAAATCCGCGCGATTCCGTCGCCCACAGAAATCACCCGTCCGGTTTCCTTGAGCTCGATCCCCTCTTCAAAGCCTTCAATTTGCTTTTGAATCAAGGAACTGATTTCATCGGCTCGTAAATTCACTTAGGCTACCTCCTCATTTTCTATTGTTCGTTTCAAGATCTCTAAACGGTTGCGAATGGTGTCATCCGCCACTTGGTCTCCGATGCGTAACATGATGCCGCCAATCAACGACTCATCCACCTCGGTATCGATCAAAATAGTTTTCCCTAAAACCTTATTCAACGCGGCTTTCAACCGGTCAATATTGGCTGTGGTCAAGGGGTGGGCAGAAGTGACATGAACCCGCATACGCCCCAAACGGCGGTCGACCACCAACTCAAAGTATTCAACAATTTTCCCCAGAAACAAGATCCTGCCTCGCTCATTGAGCAGGGTCATCAAACTGGATACCTTTTCTTCCACCGCCAGCCGATTGCATATCTCCTGAACAACGTTCTTTTTCTTTTCCGAGGAAATGGAAGGATGCTTAAAAAATTGCGCCAGTTGTGGTTCTATCTTCATGGCCTCGTTGAAAGCCTTTAAATTTTCAAGGGCTTTTTCCAGCGCACCCGTATCAGAAATATTCCCCGACAGGGCCTCGGCATATCTTTTTCCAACCTGGTTTTCGAGCATCGTTCAGCCTTAAATTAGCGTGTCAATTTCGTTGACGTTTTTCCAGTTCCTGAACAACCTGTTCAATGGACTCTTCCACAAGCTTTTTCTTGTCATCTTCACCCAGAACTTTTTTCAGAAACTTCTCTGTCGAGGCAATCGTCAAAGCTGCTGCGTAACTGCGGATTTCCTGAAGAAGCTTGTTGCGCGAGTTCAGAACTTCCTGCTCTGCGTCTTTTTGAATCTGCCGAACTTTCGCTTCGGTTTCCTGAAGGCTTTTTTCCTGCGCCTTCCTGGACTCATCATGGGCCAACTGTACAATCGTCTCGGCCTTACCATGTGCGGCTTTCAGCGTTTCTTCCAGTTGTGTTTTGATTTCCAGCGCTTCGTTTTTCAATCTCTCAGAGTCTTCGATGTCATTCCGAATCTTTTTCTCGCGCATTTCCAGAGCTTCCAAAATGGGAGGAAAAGCAAATTTCTTGAGAATAAAAAACAAAAGTCCGAAAGAAAGCAACGACCAGAAAATCAGTGAGCCAAAAACAGAAACCTGTTCAAATTGTGGCATATCCAATCCTTATGAAAAGTTCGTCCAACAGAGCAATGGCACCAGGCCATAGCCCCTTTTACGGCATGATGATAAAGGCGATGACCAATGCATACAGCGCAATCGCTTCTACCAATGCGAAACCGATCCAACAATATTTAGCAACCCGGGCCTCTGCGTTCGGCTGTCGCCCAACCGTCTCAATGGTTTTCGCGAAAATATAAGCGATCCCCAAAGCGGCCCCAAAAAAACCGGCGGCACACAATCCCATTCCAATTAATGCAGCAGCTTCTGAACCCATTCTACCCTCCTAAGTTTTTGTCAAAAAATAATTAATGCAACTTGATCACATCGCCAATATAAACACAAGTCAGCGTTGTAAAGATATAAGCTTGAATAAACGCAATCGCGATTTCCAATCCGTTAATTACGATTGTAAACCCAAAAGGCAACCAGCCCAGCCATAGTGGCCCCGTCATGGCAAGCCCAAATAACACCGCGAGAACGGTATGCCCCGCCGTCATATTGGCGAACAAACGAACCGCAAGCGAAATAGGACGCGCCAGCATACTGATAACCTCAATAGGAACCATTAACGGAATCATGATTTTGGGAACTCCCGGTGGCACAAGAATTCCCAGAAAATGCATGCCGTGCTTGCCAAATCCGATCACCAGAGTCAGGAGAAAGATGCCAACGGCAAAGGCCCCGGTCACTGCCAACTGACTGGTGATGGTGTAAGAACCAGGAATCAGCCCGATCAGGTTGCAAGCCAGAATAAATAAAAACAGGCTGGCAATGAACGGAACATATTTCTTACCCTCGTCTTCTCCGATGAATTCATAGACCATACTGCGTATGAATTCCAGAGAGATTTCCAAAATGCTCTGCAGTTTTCCCGGTATGGGAGAGACTCCCCGGTTCACCACAAGCATGAAACTCCCGGCAATGACGGCCAACCCCACCCACATCGCCACTACAGCGTTGTTGATAGAAAGATCCAACCCAGCTATATGAATAGGAATAATATTGTGAACTTCAAAATGATGTAACGGACTTTCCATAGTTCAAATCAAATCCAAATCAGGAGTTATTATCATCGTCTTCATTAAATTCTTCGGCACTCAGCAACATGGCCGCCCGATAAACATTCAAACTGCCAGCCGCCCCACCAAGGACAACCCCAACTGCCAAACCCCAGGGCCGGATGCCAAAAAATTGATCCACACCATAACCCAGCATTGCACCTATAAATGTGGCTACCGTCAGTTCAGTTCCCAATCTGAACGCGATCTGCATACCCTGGCGAAAGCCGTTGTTTTCTCTCATTATTTCAGTGCTTGGGAGGAACTAGCAGGAAACCGGGGTCATCATACCTCAACGTCCTAATGTTGTCCAAAAAATTATTTTCACAGCTGAATCGCCCCAACTACTTGAAATCACCGGCCTAAACCTCATTAATCAGGTATTAAACCAGAATCAGAAGGAATTTTTTATTGCGCGTACAGCCTGAAAGCCCATTAAAAAGGCCTCAGGATCACAACTAATTTTCAATATATGGGTTCTTTAATTAATAAGGGAGGGTTCCGTATTCAGTTTCATAAGCTTCAAGGGGTATCATATCGATCGCATCCCAGGGACAACCTTCTAACAGAGTATCCATTGGACCTTTAGTGATACACTTTTTACAACCAATGCAAAGCAAGGGATCTACATGAACACGGTTAAAAGCCGGAGCATCTGGATTCTGCACCTCATACATACAAAGATCAACGGGGCACTCAGTGACACAAATGGGTGAGCCACCACAACCGGTACAGGCATCGTTGATAACAGCCAGTATTTTTGGTTTTCGTTTTCTCTGTACGTTACGCTTAACTTTTTCTATGGTGGCCATAAATCTACCCTATTAAAAATCAGTTTAAAGAGGCACTCGGTAAGTGTAACAAAATCGTTGGGAATTATAACCTCAATTGATCTGCCATTTCAATATTTAGGCGGATAAAGAATGAGAAAAAATTAAAGAGTGCCCACGCCCACCCACCCGCTATGCTGACAGTCCAGGGAAATCTCCAGCAAAAACTTTATCCAAGACCCTTTTTAATTTACACCCAAGGTCTCGTTGTATTAAGATAAGGCTTGAGTGGTTTCGGGATAAGTTCAACTTCTTTAAGGGGTTGTGGCTATTCCGTATTTCCGCACCGGATCGTGAACCGGATAATTCAAATAAGAAACCCTTCCCTGTCTCTTCTCCCATCATTGGAAGAATAGGTGAGCCAAATGTTTTTGCCATGTCATTCAAATCGATTCTGGGCCAGTCGCAGCCTAAAAAAATACTGACCAACGCACTCCAAAACAGCAGTGTTGCACACGCCTACCTGTTTTATGGGCCTGATAGTGTTGGCAAAAAAATGTTAGCCACCACCCTGGCAAAAGCTCTCAATTGTAAAGGGGCTGATCCGCTGGATGCCTGTGATGAATGCGAGTCCTGCCGAAAAATTGAGCGCAGAATCCATCCAGATTTTTTCTACCTTGAGCCGGTCAAAAGTACCCCAACAGCCCGGGAAGCATCCATCAAAATAGAAGCCATTCGCGAGTTACAAAAAAAACTGGCCTACCTGCCGTATGAGGGGAAAACAAAAGTTGTGGTGATCGATTCGGCCGAACTCATGAACCCGCAAGCCATGAACTCATTTTTAAAAACGTTGGAGGAGCCACCCTCCTCCACCGTACTAATACTTATCTCTGCTAATCCCAATAGGTTGTTGCCGACCCTACTCTCGAGATGCCAGGGAATTCAGTTTCATCGTCTATCTTCTGCAAATATCAGGACCATCATCCAGTCCCAACCTGAGGGAGAAGAAGAACCGCTAAAGGAATCAGAAATTGATTTTCGCGTCCACCGTTCACAGGGAAGTGTGACCCGGGCACTGGAAGAAGACATTGCAGAAGTAGAACATTTAAGAGAACAATTGCTTGAGGTTCTGGAAAAAGTTTCTTTCGAGCGCATGGACATTGTCTTTGCCTTTGCCAAAGCCTGGGCAAGACAAACAGAGCAACTTCAACCTGTTTTGAATGAATTGTTAGGATTGATTCGCGATCTGGCCCTATATCGTTCCGGCTGTAGTCAATCAGATATCCAAAATGGGGATTTATCCGTTAAGATGATACCCATTGCAGAAAGTCATAGCCTAAAAGCCTGGATGGATCGATTCACTGCCGTCCGCAATACCCAGATCGCCTTATCCGGCAACGCCAATCCCCAGTTGTTTCTTGAAAACATGCTCATCGAATTTTGTGAGGCCGCATAAAACTTATGAATACCGCTGTTGAAGAAAAACCCCAAAATCCATCTGCCAAGCAACCGCCCAAATTTGTTATCGGGGTACGGGTTCTTGAGCAGATTAAGTCAGAACTTTATAACCCCGGTGATTTGAAGCTGAAAGTCGGAATGACAGTAATGATCAACACTCAGCAAGGTTTGAAAATGGGTGTGGTGGCCTCAAATAAAGTCCTTAATTTCCGCAAGGATAGTAACGAGACCCGAGTATTACGCATCGCCAATGACAACGATTTTCAGGCGGAAAACCGACGACAACAGATTGAGGAAAAGGCCAGAACCCTATGCATTAACAAGGTCGCAGAACTGAAACTGTCGATGAACCTAAGCCGGGTGGTACACCAGCCACATATGAACAAAACTATTTTTTTCTTCACCGCCGAAGGTCGGGTAGACTTCCGCCAATTGATCCGCGATCTCGCCGCCAACCTGCGCCACCGCATTGAGATGAAACAGGTCGGGGTGCGTGACGAAGCCAAAGTTATAGGAGGATATGGAGTGTGCGGGGAAACGCTTTGCTGTTCCACCTGGCTGCCCGACTTTACACCGGTGACCATAAAAATGGCCAAGAATCAGGGGATGGCTCTCAACCCCAGCAAAATTTCCGGCGTATGCGGACGGCTCATGTGCTGTCTTCAATATGAACACGATAACTACAAAGCTCTCATCAAGAATCTTCCCCGAGTAAACAGCCATATTAAAACTCCGGATGGCCAGGGTCGTGTCCTTAAAAATGAAATACTGGAACAACGTGTCGTGGTTCTACTGGAGGATGCTAGTGTAATGACCTATGCTCTGGACGAACTGCCAAAACCCCAGGACTCGCAAAACCATGAAAACTCTCGAAAACCTGAACACTCCCAAAAACCCTGAAGCTGAAAACCCAATACATGCCGCAAAACAAGTTTTATATCACCACCCCTATTTATTACGTGAACGATGTACCCCATATTGGCCATGCCTACACCACCATCGCCGCAGATGTAATTGCACGATACAAATGCCTCGAGGGTTATGAAGTCTTTTTTCTGACGGGTACCGATGAGCATGGACAAAAAGTTCAGCAAGCTGCCACTGACCTTGGCGTAAGCCCTCAGGAGCATGTCGACAAACTGCATCAGAGGTTCAAGGAACTCTGGGTGCGGCTCAATATTTCCAACAGTGATTTCATCCGCACTACCGAAGAGCGACATAAAAAATTAGTCCGTGACATTCTTCAGGACCTCCACTCCAGAGATGAAATTTACCG
Source organism: Nitrospinota bacterium (assembly GCA_014382285.1). Lineage (GTDB taxonomy): Bacteria > Nitrospinota > Nitrospinia > Nitrospinales > VA-1 > LS-NOB. Next base: position 31,963 of record JACNKA010000118.1, read on the forward strand.
GGATAGTTATGAAGGCTGGTATTGCACGCCATGTGAACGCTTCTGGACCGAAAAAGATCTAGCGGAAGGAAACTGTCCGGAATGTCGGCGCAAGGTCGAAAAAATTAAAGAACATAATTATTTTTTTCGCATGGGAAAATATCAGCAATGGCTGATAGATCGGATTAACAGTGATCCGCATTTCATTCTGCCCGCTTCGCGGAGAAATGAAGTTCTCGGGTTTCTGGATCAACCGCTTGAAGATTTATGTATTTCGCGGCCCAAGTCCCGGCTTCCCTGGGGCATCCCCCTTCCCTTCGATGAAGAATACGTCACCTATGTATGGTTCGATGCTCTGATCAACTATATCTCCATTCATGGTTCTTTGGACGATATCAAGGCATCCGGGTTCTGGCCTGCCGACCACAATATGGTTGGCAAAGACATTCTCACCACGCATGCGGTGTACTGGTCCACCATGCTGAAGGCCATCGGACTGGAGCCACCCAAAAATATTTTCGCACATGGCTGGTGGACAGTGAACGGACAGAAGATGTCCAAGTCTTTGTTCAACGTTGTCGAGCCCAATAATTTGATTGACCAGTTCGGGGTCGATGCCATTCGCTATTTCCTTCTGCGCGAAGTTCCCTTTGGACTAGACGGCGACTTCTCACACAAAGCCCTCATAGGTAGACTCAATAGCGATCTGGCGAACAACCTCGGTAATTTATTGAACAGAACCATCAGTATGATGAAGAAGTATTTCGATGGAGTCATACCTCCTCCTGCCACGGTAGGCGATGAAGATAGTGAGCTAGTCACCAAATCTAAAGAAGTCATTGACGATGTACGCAAACTTTACGATGAACTGGCTTACAATAAAATCCTTCAGAAGGTCTGGGAATTGGTGGACGCCACCAACCAATATATCGACAAGGCTGGTCCATGGAATCTCGTCAAAACTGACGAGGGTAAAGAACGATTAAAAACCGTGATGTACAACTCAGCCGAATCACTTCGCGTGCTGGGAGTATTGTTGAACCCCTTCATGCCAGAGAGCACAACATTGCTAATGAAACAATTAGGGGTTGAAACTTCTATCGAAGAACAAGGCATGAAGTCCGTCGATGTCTGGGGTGGGTTGAAACCGGGGAGTCAGACGCAAAAGGCCAAACAATTGTTCCCAAGAATCGAAGACAAACAGGCAGAAAATATTCTTGCTGAACTCTCCGCCCCCAAAGAAGAAAAGAAGGACGATGGCAATCAGATCACCATTGACGATTTCATGAAGGTAGAGCTGCGAACCGGAAAAATTCTCGAAGCAGAAAAAGTCAAAAAATCTAAAAAACTCATCCAGCTTAAAGTTGATATTGGCACCGAGACAAGACAGGTGCTGGCGGGCATTGCCGAAAGTTACGAACCGGAAGACCTTGTTGGTCGAACAGTGATCATCGTTGCCAATCTTAAGCCTGCCAAGCTAATGGGCATCGAGTCACAGGGCATGGTTCTGGCGGCAAGCAAGGACGGAAAAATTCTTCTGGCCGGGTTCGATGAAGAACCGGGACAAGGTATACAAGTAAGATGATCATTGACACCCACGCGCATATTGATGTCGCCGATTACGATGAAGATCGCGAAGCGGTGATCGAACGCGCCCGTGAAAACGGTGTGCAATATATGATCAATATCGGTTGCGATGTCGAAAGCAGTTACCGCTCCATGGAACTGTCGGAGCAATACGATTTCATATACGCAACTGCTGGTGTTCATCCGCACGATGTCAAGTCTATTGACGCAGACACATACGCCCACTTAAGGCAACTGTTACAACACCCGAAAGTCATCGCTCTGGGTGAGATTGGACTCGACTACTTCAAAAATTATTCTCCGCAAGATGAACAGCGCACCCATTTCCGCAAACAAATTCAGCTTGCGCGGGAAATGGACAAACCCATCGTCATACATAGCCGGGATGCTAATGAAGACATCATCGCCATTCTATCCGAGTTTTACCCGAAAGACCCGACAGCACATTCGGGAATCTTCCACTGCTTTTCTGGCGATCAGGAACTGGCCGACAAAGCCCTCGAAATGGGATTCTATATTTCCTTTTCCGGATCGATCACGTTTAAAAAAGCCGAAGCCCTCAGGGATGTGGCAAAAACCGTTCCGGCAGACCGACTGTTCGCCGAAACCGACTGCCCTTACCTGACCCCTGCTCCTCACCGGGGCAAACGCAACGAGCCGGCCTATGTAAACTTCACTGCCGAAAAACTTGCGGAAATTCGCGGACTTAAAATTGAGGATGTCAAACGCACCATGGCCCTCAACTTCTTCGAACTGTTCGGAATTGGAGACAGCGCAAAAACCGGAACCGTTTCATATAAAATCCGCAACTCGCTTTACCTGAACCTGACGCAACGGTGTACCGCAGATTGCGTGTTCTGCACCAGGTTGACCCGGCCTGTAGTCCAGGGCTACAACCTGAAGCTGGATCGAGAACCCACAGCAAAAGAAGTTTGGGAGTCCATCGATGATGTTAAAAATTATGACGAGGTTGTGTTCTGCGGTTTTGGTGAACCAACATTGCGACTGGACGTTATCAAGGAAGTGGCGCAAAAAATAAAAGATGCTGGCGGACGTGTACGGCTCAACACCAACGGGCATGGCAACGTCATCAACAAGCGCAACATTCTTCCTGAACTGTCGGGCCTGATTGATGAAATTTCAGTGAGCCTCAATACTGATACCTCAGAAGCCTATGATGAAATCTGCCAGCCTTTACCCATGTTCCGAAACGGCATTTATGCGAAGATCAAGGAATTCATCGCCGAGGCAAAAAAACATATCCCGGAAGTGCAGGCCACCATCGTCACGCATCAGAAAAATGTCGATGAAACCCAGTGCGAAGATATTGTCAATAAAGAGTTCGGCGTGAAATACAGGGCAAGAAGATTTAATATAGTTGGTTAGTGGCGAGCCGCCACTGGCAAGTGGCAATAGATTTCTCTGGCGAACAAAAAATTGTCTCTGCGTGAAATACAGGGCAAAACGATTTAATATAGCTGGTTAAATCACCCCAGCCCCTCTTCAACGAAGGGGGTCGGGGGGATTTGCTTTTTATCCTGAGTGAAGGATGATAATGGAAGAAAACGACAAGACTACAATCGGCAACAACAAGTCCGGCCTTGGCTGGGTTTCGCTCGGTGCAGGGCTTGCCGGGCTTAGCGTCATGCTCGGTGCATTTGGCGCACATTCTTTAAAAGCCCGACTGACAGAAAAAAAGCTCGCCACGTTTCACACCGCGACGGACTACCTCGGCTACCACGCTCTCGGCCTGATCGCTATTGGCATTCTGATGCTGGCTCTTAGTGAAGATATCCGCGCCAAGCTACAACGCTCGGCCCGGTGGGTCAGCGCAGGCATTGTTTTATTCAGTGGAAGCCTTTATGTGCTCACCTTCGATGGACCGCGTTTTTTTGGCCCCATCACCCCTCTGGGCGGACTCTGCTTCATGATCGGTTGGTTCACATTAGCTTACAGCCTTTTGAAATATTCCCGCACCTGAGCCCATGCAATGACTTCGAGCGCAACGGGGTCGTATTTCTACCACAAAATAAAAAAGGCTCGGGGGTTACCCCGAGCCTTTACGTAATACTTTTATCCGTCAGGGTAGTATGGGCAGTGTCACCCTGATAGGATCACCATCCAGGGCTTTGAGGAATTCGAGCAAATCCTTTTTTTCCTGCTTACTCAACTCCAGTGGAGTGATAAACGGACTCAGGTTTCCCTTGGTATCCCCACCGCGATCATAGAATTCGATCACATCCTGCAAAGTGGCTTCGCTACCATTATGCATATATGGGGCGGATTTAGTGATGTCTCTCAATCCCGGAGTTTTGAAAGCTCCTTTATCGAAATCGTCTTTGCTTTCATTGTATCGGCCCAGGTCAACTTTCAAGGGACCGGCTGGTTTGACGCCAATATTATGAAAACCACTGTCGGTAAACACCGGGCCATTGTGACAAATGACACATTTGGCCTTGCCAAAAAATAGATTCATCCCATTCACAGCGGAAGCAGACATGGCACTTTTATTACCTGCCCAGTATTTATCATAAGGAGCATTTTTAGAAATCACTGAGCGTTCAAAGGTAGCAATCGCCTTGGCAATATTGTCTATGGTTAATGTATTCTTGCCAAATACCTTGTCGAATCGACTCACATAACCGGGAAGGGCCTTCAACTCTCGAACCAATTCATCATAATCCTGATTCATTTCAACGGATGCGGCGATGGGTCCCTTGGCCTGATCTTCCAATGATTTTTTACGGCCGTCCCACATTTGCAGAGCAAAATAACCGCTATTGATGATGGTGGGGGCGTGACGACCCAACTCTTGCTGACCATCACCAATGGTGCGTGGCAAACCATCACTCCAACCCAGCCCAGGGTTATGACAGGTGGCGCAACTGATCCAGTTACTTCCTGAAAGTCGGGGATCAAAATAAAGCATCTTGCCCAGTTCTTCCTTGCCTTTGGACCATTTATTATCGGAGGGATGCTTCATGGCCGGGACGGGCTCGTAGAACGAATCTTCTGCAAAACCTTCAACCGGCAAAAAACCAACAGCACATAAAACCGCTACAACCCAGAAGTTTTTGGCGATAAATTTCATAGCAAAACCTCATCCTTTACTCATTAATTTTTAACAGAGGCCTTTTTCAACAGTCTGCTAATGGCAATTCCCAAGGCCTCGTTTTTCGAGGTATTTTTGATGGTAGTCTTCCGCAACAAAATATTCAGATGCCGCAGTGATCTCCGTAACAATGGCTGATCCGAAACGCCCGGATTGATCCGCCTTCTCTTTTGACGCTTTGGCAGAGGCTTCCTGATCCGACGAATGAAAGAATATCGCGGAACGATACTGGGTGCCACTATCCGGCCCCTGCCGATTTAATGTCGTGGGATCATGACAGCCCCATAACACATCAAGCAATGCTTCATAAGAAACGATGGAAGGATCAAACTCCACCCGAACCACTTCTGCATGACCGGAGCGCCCGGTGCAAACATCTTCATAAGTAGGATTCTGGGTTGTCCCCCCCGTATAGCCAACCGAAATGGATGTCACGCCCGTGGTTTTTTGGAAGGTCAGTTCCACACCCCAGAAACACCCGGCACCAAAAGTAGCAACGGCCATATTGTTCTCCTAACTGCGGCTGGTGATTTCGATCAGGTGATACCCAAACGAAGTCTGCACGGGACCATGTACAGCTCCTACTTCTTCATTAAACACAACCGTATCAAATTCAGGAACCATCTGGCCGGGGCCGAATGAACCAAGGTCGCCACCCGATTTTCCGGAGGGACAGTCAGAGTGTTCTTGAGCCATATCACCAAAGTCCGCCCCACCTTCAATTTGCTTTTTCAAATCTTCACAGGCCTCTTCGGATTTAACCAATATGTGCCGAGCTGTTGCTTGAGTCATAAGAACATCCTTTCTATTTTTGGTTATAAATTCTGTAATGATCGCCCAAAAGAACCAGAGCCGTAAACGCTAAAACGGTAAAATGCGGCATGTATTTCATGGAATACCAAACAGGAGAAAAACGCACTGTACCACTGATCTCCCCGGAATAATGCTTCAACATTTCCCCGTATTCTATCATCAAGCGGACGGGAAAACGATCCTGTTCCTGGTTTTTCCGGCGATAAACACGAACTTCAAAGTTCTTTGCTTCACCTCCGTACAGGGTAAAGCCCATCGTGCCCGAAAAATCCTGCGCTTCTATACCGGGAGGCAGTAAAAGCATCATTCTTATATTTTTGAGCGATCCCGATCGATTCTGAAGAAACACTTTCAAGATGGAAGAATCCAAGTCGGTCGCAGACTCCAGGCTTCCCTCCACTTTGAACACCACAGGCTCTTTGAAAAAAAACGAGTCTGTGACCAGAACCGATTTTTTAGTCCCGCTATTCGGATGCGTCCAATATTCCACCATGGCAGTCAGGGGATAGCGGCCCACTCGCATGACAGGGGGATGTTTATCATTTTCCAGGGTGATGCTCTGCCCCGGATTCAGACGCATGATCTTCGACATCATAGACATCGAGTGGTGAAAATGGAACATCGAACGGACATGATAAACGGGTTGAGAGCCCGCATTCTTCAAGGTCAACGCCAACTTCACATTTCCAGCGTCATCAACCTGATTCTGGATGGAAACCTCCAGCGGTTCGGCCTGGGCAGAACATACCTTCCCAGCCAAAACAGCAAAAAATATTACAGAAAGCTTTAGATAGAGAGACATGGGCCATTTTAACATTGTAGAAACGCAATATAAACTCGGACTTAGCTTGCAAAAGTTGTTATCATCAGGGTAGCCATCCAATAATTTCAGGAGAACCGTTATGGATTTTCTAATGACCCCGCTAATATTACTCGCCCTACTGCTTTTCAGCATGTTCAAGGTTTTGCGTGAATACGAAAGGGGAGTAATTTTCCTGTTCGGAAGATTCTGGAAGGTTAAGGGACCGGGAATCATCGTTGTATTTCCCGGAGTCCAGAAAATGGTCAAGGTCAGCCTGCGCACTGTGGTGATGGATGTTCCACCGCAAGATATCATCACCAAGGACAATGTGACGGTGAAAGTCAACGCAGTGCTTTATTTCCGTGTAGTCGATTCCAAAAAGGCCATTATCGAGGTGGAGGACTATCTGTATGCAACTTCACAACTCTCACAAACGACTCTGCGAAGTGTTTTAGGACAAAGCACACTCGACGACCTGCTCTCCAATCGTGAAGAGATCAACGCTCATCTGCAAAAAGTAATCGATGAGCAAACCGAGCCGTGGGGGGTCAAGGTTGCTAACGTAGAAGTCAAAAATGTTGATCTGCCTCAGGAAATGCAACGCGCATTGGCGAAACAGGCAGAAGCCGAGCGCGAAAGACGGGCAAAAGTCATCAATGCTCAGGGTGAGTTTGAAGCGGCGCAGAAAACCTGTGATGCTGCAGACCTCATCGGGGCGCACCCGCCAGCATTACAACTGCGTTTTTTTCAAACTCTGCTGGATCTTTCAAGCGGTGAAGGCACTCATACTTATATCCCAATTCCCTTTGACCTGTTCGATTCGATGCGTAATAAGACTAAAAATGACAATTGAGATTAAGGGAAACTGGGATAAAGGGTTTGCTCATGATGACCATATAGTTAACAGCGTTTACAAAGGACTAAATGAGTTTGGGCACAAAGATTTTGACAATACCTATAGCCCAATGGGTAGACTGGTCAATAAACTTAAATACAAAAATGACAAATCTGTCATCAAAGGAATTGTCGATTTGCTTGGCAAATACGAAGGCATCGCCAAATTCGATGCCATTATTCCAGCACCTTCCTCAAAAAAAAACCGGCCCTACCAACCCGTTGATGAAGTTGCCCTTGAACTGGGAAAACGAATGGGTGTTAATGTATTAATTGGTTTTCTTGAAAAAAAAGAAGGTAGCAAACAACTCAAGAATATTGAAGTCTTAAAGGAACGCATTCAGGAACTCAAAAAAGTCACTTTCATAGCTTCTGATAAAAATATTTCAGGCCAAAAAGTGCTATTATTGGATGACTTATATGACACTGGAACCACACTTAGAGTTTCGACCGACTTACTCTATAAACAAGCCAGAGTGAGTACAGTAAGTGTTCTAACAATGACAAAAACCAAGGACAGCTGATGACAACTGTGTTTTTATCGGGTTCGCGGCAGTTAAACCGACTGAATGACACGATAAAGGCTCGGATCAATAATATGGTCGAGCAAAATTTCCTCATTCTTGTGGGTGATGCCAACGGCGCAGACAAAGCAATGCAACAATATCTCACTGACTCTCACTACTCGAATGTTAAGGTTTTTTGTGCAGGGAACACGTGCAGGAACAATACTGGCAATTGGGATGTAACACAGGTCTATGTAGACTCAAAACTTAATGGACGCGATTTCTACACCGCAAAAGATAAAGAAATGGCCGCGAAAGCAGATTACGGTTTTGTTTTGTGGGATGGCAAGAGTTCAGGTGCAATCAATAATGTATTTGAGCTATTAAAATATAATAAACAGGCTGTCATATATTTCTCACCTGAAAAAGAGTTTCATACTATTTCGCATTTAAATGACGCAAAAACTTTACTAAATAAATGCGACCCCGCCACCGTTGACTTAATCAGCAAAAAAATCAAACTGCCCAGTTCAATAGCAGACATCCAAAAGGCAGCACAAGGAAACTTGGCATTATCTTAATTATATTTAAAGCTACTCTTAAAACCTGCGCATGATACTGGTCGAGGGAGTGCGCAAAATTTTGATATTTCCACAATCCCCAACGCAAACGTTTAGCAGGGCTACTAAAACGTCCTGAACGATTTAATGAACGGAAGTTAACTCTTGTTGTTCTGCATAACCCTGTCTTCGGGAAAATCGGTACTGCAGAACCATGGCATAGAGTGCAGGAAGAACCACCAGATTCAATAATGTCGCGGAAACCATTCCTCCTACCATTGGAGCGGCAATTCGTTTCATCACTTCAGATCCCGTTCCAGTTCCGATCATGATGGGAATGAGTCCGCCCACTGTGGAAATGACAGTCATCATGATGGGACGAATCCTCGAGCTGGTTCCTTCCAGAACGGCTTTGAGCACATCCACAGAACTCTTGATCTCACCACGGGCCATCCGTTTTTCAAAAGTCTGGTTCACATAGACCAGCACCAGAACTCCAATTTCTGTCGCCACCCCGGCAAGTGCAATGAAACCCACCGCCACAGCCACACTCAAATCGTATTTCAAAAAATACAAAATCCACACCCCGCCAATTAATGCCAGCGGGAAGGAGAGCATAACAATAACGGTTTCGGCAACTCTTCTAAAGTTTAAATACAACAATAGCAAAATAAGTGACAAGGTCAATGGCACCACCACCTTCAACCGCTCCTTCGCCCGCTCCATATATTCATACTGGCCGCTCCATACCAGGTTATAGCCGGGAGGAAGCACCAGACCCGCATTGACAATTTTTTTCGCCTGTTCCACATAGGTGCCCACGTCAATATCTTTCAGATCGATGTATACCCAGGCATTGAGTCTCGCATTTTCGGTTTTAATTACAGGAGGACCTTTTCTGATAACAATTTTGGCGACCTGAGCCATGGGAATATGCTCCCCGCCCGATGTGGGGATAAGCACTCTGTGCAATTTATCCAAATCACTTCTAAGTCCACGAGGATAACGGACGTTTATAGGATAACGCTCCAGCCCCTGGATAATGGTCGATACATTCATGCCACCGATAGCCGTCTGGATAACATCCTGAATATCGCCAACCGTCAGTCCATAGCGGGAAGCCTCTTCCCTGTTAATTTCAAAGTCCAAATAATTCCCTCCCACAACCCGCTCTGAAAACACACTTAAGGTTCCCGGAGCATTTTTTATGAGAGCCTCCACTTCCTTCCCCAGTTTTTCCAATACAACCAAATCATTTCCTGAAATTTTAATACCCACCGGAGTTTTAATTCCCGTGGATAACATATCAATGCGGGTCTTGATAGGCATGGTCCATGCGTTGGTAACACCGGGAATCTTTAAAGCCGCGTCCATCTCCTGGATCAATAATTTTTGCGTCATGCCCTCCCGCCATTCTGATTCAGGCTTCAGAGCGATGATCGTTTCCACCATACTGAGAGGAGCAGGGTCAGTCGCCGTTTCCGCCCGCCCTATTTTCCCAAAAACATGATGCACTTCTGGAAAGGTTTTAATTATCTTGTCCGTTTGTTGCAGAAGTTCTTTCGCTTTGGTGATCGAAATTCCCGGCAGAGTGGTTGGCATGTACAACAAATCGCCTTCATTCAATGGGGGCATGAATTCAGAACCCAGCCGTTGCAAAGGAATATAGGTCACAGCCATCAATAGTAATGCGACAACAACCACCAGCACCTTCATCCTCAATGCGAGCCAAATGAAAGGTTTGAACAACCAGACAAACAACAGGTTGAGAGGGTTGTAACGTTCTGGCAGAACATAACCACGAATAAAATATCCCATTAATACCGGAACCAAAGTGATCGCAAGAAGCGCGGAGCAGGCCATCGAATAGGTTTTCGTGAAAGCCAAAGGAGAAAAAAGCCGACCCTCCTGCGCCTCCAGGGTAAAGACAGGAAGAAATGAAACAGTAATGATCAACAGGCTGAAAAATAGTGCCGGCCCCACTTCTGAGGCGGCTTCATATATAATCTGCCAATGGTCTTTTCCCCCGCGATCGGATTCCAGGTGCTTGTGCGCATTTTCGATCATAACAATCGCGCCATCGATCAACGCGCCGATGGCTATCGCAATTCCCCCCAAAGACATTATGTTTGCGTTCAATCCCTGCTGGTTCATAATAATGAGGGCCATCAAAACGCTTAAAGGAATGGTGATGATCGCAACCAGTGCTGACCTCAGGTGCAAAAGAAACAAAACACATATGATGGCTACGGCGATGCCTTCTTCAATCAGCTTTTCTTTTAAGTTGTCAACGGCTCTCTCTATCAGCCCAGAGCGATCATACACAGGAACAATTTCCACCCCTTCGGGCAAACCAGACTTTAAAGATTCCAGTTTATTTTTAACGTTCTGGATAACTTCCAAAGCGTTTTCTCCAAACCGCTGTATGACAACACCCCCCACCACTTCACCTTCGCCATTCAGATCAACAACTCCACGTCTTAGTTCGGGGCCCAGTCGAACACGGGCAACGTCCCGCATCAAAACAGGCGTTCCATTTTTAGCCACGCCTAACGGTATACTCTTGATGTCCTCCAGGTTCTGGATATAACCCAGGCCACGAACCATGAATTCTGTTTCAGACATTTCCAGCAAACGTCCACCCACGTCATTATTACTACGTTTGATCGCCGCCACGATTTTGTGCAAAGGCAGGTCATAGGCCGCCAGTTTATTGGGGTCGACCTCAACCTGATATTGTTTGACAAAACCGCCGATACTGGCAACTTCTGAAACTCCCGGAACGGTTTGCAACTCATATCGAAGATACCAGTCCTGAATAGAGCGCAATTCAGACAAATCGTGATTTCCGGTTTTATCCACCAGCGCGTATTCAAAAACCCAACCGACCCCCGTAGCATCCGGCCCCAAAGTAGGGCTGATGTTCGGAGGCAAACGCCCGGACACAAAGTTCATCTGTTCCAGAACCCGGCTTCTGGCCCAGTACATATCCGTTCCATCTTCAAAAATAATATAAACGAAAGATAATCCGAAAAAGGAGTAGCCCCGCACCACTTTCGCGTAGGGAACAGAAAGCATTGCGGTCGTCAAAGGGTAAGTGACCTGATCTTCTACAATTTGAGGGGCTTGACCGGGAAACTCTGTGAAAATAATGACCTGCACATCGCTCAAGTCAGGGATAGCATCCAAAGGCGTTCGATTCAGAGAATAAACACCCCACGCAACCACAAAGGCGGTAGCCAAAAGCACCAGAAAGCGATTCTTTAGAGAAAACCCGATAATGTGTTTTATCATAATGTTCTCCCACTAAAAGGCATTGGGCCTTTTAGTGCTTAGGCTCCTCTTTCAAAGTTAGTTCCATGCTCTTGCTTTTTTTGCCGGACCTATTCATCATCTTCTCATCCATTTTGTTTAACGCTTCTTTAAGCTGACTTTCAGAGTCGATCAGAAAAACCGAGGAGGTCACTACCTTTTCGCCTACTTTTAAACCTTTCAGGACCTGAATATAGCCCTTGCTTTTTACTCCCAGGGTAAGTTCCCGCGAATCAAACGCGCCAGAAGGACGTTGAACCATCGCCATGGTTTTATCCCCAGCATAAATCACAGCTTCTTCAGGTATCGCCATTTCTTTTCGGGCCGCTTCAGGCTTAAGGGTGACGTTGGCATACATTTCCGGTTTCAACTCACCGCCAGGGTTAGAGAACTCTACCCGCACTTTTAAAGTGCGGGACTTAGAATCCATTATCGGGTCAATAAAAGTCACTTTACCTTTGAATTTTTTTCCAGGAAAATAGGAGAGATTCATCTCCGCTTCCTGTCCCAGCTTGACCCAAGGCACTTCATACTCGTAGACATCCACAATGACCCAAATGTTAGAGAGGTCGGCAATCATGTATAAATTCATTCCAGGCTGAACATGCATTCCTTGCAAGGCATTTTTCTTGACGACAACCCCCTTTACCGGAGAGTGAATATGCATGGTTTTCCTGACTTTTTTATTTTTAATCAACTCCGCAATCTGATGTCCTGGAACATCAAATAATTCCAGGCGCTTTAGAGTGGAGTCCACCAATCCTTTAGCACCCCGGCTGATCTCAGGGAAGGAACTGCTTTTCAGGGACTCCTGATATTTCAAGGCCAGAATCAATTCTTCCTGAGTGGTGACCAGTTCTGGACTGTAAATCTCCAGAAGAACATCATTTTCATTCACTTCCTGACCGGTAAAATCGACCTCCAGTTTATCTATCCATCCGCCGTATTTAGTATGAATGTGGTGGATCAAGCGTTCATCATAAGTCAGGCGTCCGATGGTTCTTATTTCCCGACTCAAGGATCGCTTTTTTACAACTGCCGTTTTAACCCCAATGTTTTGCACCATAGTGGGATTAATGGAGACGTTCCCTCCTATTTCATCCTTATAAACAGGCACTAAATCCATTCCCATCGGCCCTTTGCCAGGCTTGTCGGAGATATAATCAGGGTTCATCGGAGCCCGCCAATGTTTGATTTCTCTTCCTGGCTTCTTTGTCGCACTGCCCACCGGTTTCACAGACGGGGCATCGACTTTGTCCACCATCTCCAGCGTTTTTCCATACATCATGCTGGCAATTGGCTTCACCTTCGTGACTCCAACCAACACCCATTTTCGGCCCTCATCAACCCATTGCGACAACACATCCGGCCGGGTTCCGAATCCCACAAGAAAAGCCGCCCCCAACAAGCTGAACAATAAAAATATTCGTAAGACACTCAACCCGGTTTTCTTTCTCAACATAGCCATCCGTTCAAAACGTTTTAAAGGGAATAATATCTCCTCTTGATTCACGTCATCAGGGGTTGGACTATGCCCGCTATAGTTTTCAGTCTGTCGCTCATTGCCCCGCTCTGGAGTCTGGGAAATTTTTCCAACAACCGCATCGCTCAACGGGTCACCTATACCTTTTTCCAGATGTTGGTCTTCATTTTCATGATTTATCTCATTCATCACTCGATTCCCAATTCAACAATCGGTTTGCACAAATGCATTAAAACAAATTTTTCCCGGCACTCTGTTCAATCACTGCCAGGTTTTTTTCATAATCCGTCAGTTCACGGTGATACTTGATCTGCCAATTAAATAATGTCAACTGATTGTCCAAAAGAGTCAGAAAATCAACTTTATCGACGCTGTAACCGGCGAGTGCCGATTCAAGAGACTGCCGAGCCTGAGGAAGAATTCCCTGCTCAATCAACCCAAGGGTTCTACTGCCCTGCTGTTCCTTATCAACCAGTTTCTTTAAATTCAGAAAGATTTGGTTTTTGGCCTTGTTATAGGTCTCACTCGCCATTTCCACCTTGTAAGCCGTTTCCGAAACACGACGTGACTGTTTGGTTTTGTACCAGATGGGAATATTGATGCCGACAAAGGCCGAAACAAAATCAGGACGATCTATCATTTGGGTCCCGTCTCTTTGTCCATATTTAAGTCCAACATTAAAATCAGGGTAGTATTCCTTTTCAGCTAACTTTTTCGATGACCCATATCGCTCTTTGAGAGAAAGTATTTTAGACAACAAAGGGCGATGCTTCTCCGCGATAGCTTGAAGTTTCTCCACGGTGAAATTGAAATCCGTTTTGCCAATGCCATGCGGAATCATCAAATCCTCCTGAGGCAGGAGATTCATCAGGGAGTTCAGCTTTGCCTTTTCAAATCCCTCGAGTTTTTGCAGTTCAATCAGTCTCTCCATAATCTTGCTCAGTTCCACCTGGGCTTTGAGTACATCCTGTTGCAGCCCTTTGCCCACTGAATACTTTGACTCGGCAATGACGACAAACTGCTCCAGAAGTGTTTTGTTTTCCTTTGTGATATTCGTAGCCTCCAAGACAAAACACAATTCGTAAAAAGCCAGCTTCACATCACGGGTGATGGTCAGTCTGGCTTCTTCCAGATCCTGCTCGGTGATGGCTATATTTTTCCCTGCGATTTCCGCCTTGAGTCCCAGCTTTCCGGGGTAAGGCAGTTTTTGGGAAAGTGAAAACAGTTTTTGCGTCATATTCTCCTGAGACAAATCAAACGTATCGACCGGCATATTCATCAACTGAAATTGCAGAATCGGGTCGTCCAGAGAACTCACCTGAGAAGGGACTTCCTGAGCCGCTTTGATTCGATTTTGAAACTCTTTTATCGCAGGATTGTTTTCCAACGCTGTCGTGATAAAACTCTGAAGAACCGATTTGAATGGATTTTCCTGTGCACTACCTGAATCCGGGAACAGCATCAGTAACGTTCCCATAAATAGTAGAAACCGAATGGATCTCATAACTGCCTCTTCCAATATGTGGAGTTGATTTTTCCCCAGCCTGCTAAATTAGCGCAAGACTAAAATTATAGCTAAATTGGGCTAATGCAGGGATGGAGCAACAAAACAAGCTGGAAAGGTTATTGAGGGGGGTGATCGAAAGGCAATGGCGCCGGAGTGGGCATATCTGCCAAGGCATCATCCGGGCAAGCGGTGAAGGAGTACTCATACTGCAGGCCTGAAAGCTCAGGCACACTGATGATACAGCAGTTTTCACAAGCCGTCTTGACCGTGCAATCATCCATATGAAGAGGCATGGTGATGGCAGTGGAAGACGTAAACATAAAGCAGATAGCCAGAAACAGAGCAACCGCCAAACGCTTTTGATTGTGTGAAAAAGCTTTCATACTATTCTCATCGGTTACAGTGCTAACAATATAAACCCTTTTAAACGATTTGTCCATAAGTGAGCCCGGTTTAGACTTGGAAGAATACTGACAACCATTTTCACAAGGTTTCTAAAAAATCCTGAACTGTTTTATTAATTGGGTTTCGCGGCTGGGCTGTAATAAACTGGAGGAGTGTTAAATTTTTCCCAGTGACCCATGCAATCCTCTTCAAAAATCCACCACTTTCTCAACCGGCTTCAGGCTAAATGGAACCGGGTTCTTCTCATTCAGGCCGCCTATTCGGTATTAACCGTTATAGCCGGGTGCGCTCTTGCGACCGGGCTGTTTTTTTATTTTCAATCCCCATTGTTGAGCTACGGCTGGTCCAGCCTGATCATAATTTTACTGGGTTGGTGCCTCCACTCCTATTCCGGGTTTAGCAGAATAGACCGAGAGCAGGCCGCGCTTCTGACCGAAGCCAAATATCCCGAATTAAACAACTCCCTGATCAATGCCATACAGTTGGAACGTCATTTAACAAAACCTCAAGGAGGAATTTTTTCTCTTTCTTTCATTCGCGAACAACTCCAGCGCACTGAATCTGAAATTCAGAAGCTCGACCCGGATTCAGTAGTGAGTGGCCAAAGATTTGTTCCCGCGCGCAACGTGTTTCTGGTAACGCTTCTTGCCTTAATCACAGCCACCACATTATTGCCTGATTTCAAAGTTTCTTCAGACTCGCAGGAGATGGCCATCCAGAAAGAAAATAAAGAGGATCTCCAACCTGTTGAAAACCAGACGGCGTATCAAATAGACAACCTGTCTCTGACGCTGGAGTTCCCCGCATACACACGATTGAAAAGGCAAATCATTACGCAGGGTTCCTTCAAAGCTTTGCCCGGGACCGAAGTGCAAATCAGCGGCAATAGCAACCTGCCGGTCGAGCGAGCAGAGTTGGTGGTGAACAACCGTGACCATTTTGTAATGACTGTGAACGACTTTAAAAATCTGAATGGTTCTTTCATGCTGCGTGAAAAAGGCCATTACCAGTTCAGGGTAAAACCTCCTGATGAGGAAAAGGTTCTTCTTAAAGAAAAATATTCCATCGAGTTGGATCAGGATAAGTCCCCTCAAGTGATTTTGTTTCCGGCAAATCCCAAGCCGGTTTATTATGAAACCGACAGGGTGCAAATATTTTATGAAGCCCACGATGATTTTGGAATCCGCAAAATTGACCTGATCGCCCAGGTCAATGACACCACCCTGACGAAAAGTGTCAAGAGCTTCAAGCACTCGGAAAAGGATTCAACAGGGAGTTACACCTGGAACCTTTCTCTGGAAAAACTTCAACCGGGAGATGAAGTTCAATATTTCCTGGAAATTAAAGATAACGATAACGTCACCGGCCCCAACACCGGTCAATCAGAAATTTACAGTTTCATTGTTTTTGACAGCAGAAAAGAGCAGGAAAACCTGGTGCGTCTGCAAGAAGAGTTATCGGAAAAAATGATTGCCCTGCTGGCCAATGGACTTGTTGAAGGAGAGATACTTAAAACCTCCACCACCGATCCACTTTACGGGAAAAAGATTCTAGCTTCGCATGCTGATGCATTGATAGATATCATCGGCCTGGCCCAGCGCATTAAAGATCAGGCAAAGGATTTTGACAATTTTCCCCGGCCTTATCTCACTCTTCTAACCAGCATCATTACTGGCTTGACCGCCATCCGCGAAGACCAGATTGATACCCTGAATAAAATACAAGGAACGATTATGAAACCCACGCCAGTGAGTTTCAATCTGGGTTCTGTTGAGATTCTTAATGCCAGAATGGTCACTCACCTGGAACAAGATATCCTTTATCTTATCAAGATGACCAATCGTCAGAAAATGGATCAGGTCATGGACCTTGAAGATCAATTGTCCCAATTAACTGAAGCTCTGCGGGAGGAGTTTGAAAATATCCGTGATAAAAAGTCTCCTCTGACTTCCAAACAGGTCAATTCCAAGCTAAATGAAATTCAACAAACCTTGCAGAAAATGATGGATAAACTCTCCCGGCAGAACCAGTCTGCCCCCGATGAGTTCCTCAATTCCAAGGCTTATAAAAGTATGAATCTGGAAGAGACCCTGGCTTCGCTGGAAAAAATCAAGGATCTTGCCAATCAGGGAAAGATAGATGAAGCACTGGAACAACTCAAAAAGGTCGCTGAAGACCTGAGAGAACTGGCGAACCAGTTGGATCAGTCAAACTCCTCCATGGATTCACTTGTGGACAATCAGGTCATGGAGCAAATCAATGAATCCGTCGCGAAACTTGAATCTCTGGAAAAAAAGCAAAAAGAGATCATCGAAAAAACCTCCGAAATCAACCAGAAGCTACGCGCTAAACAGGCCAGACAATTTGAATTTTTAATAAAAAATTTCTTTGATGAATTAAAAAAAGATGTGACCGCCATTCAGAATCTTCTGGAAGAAAATTCAAAGTATCTGGATGAACACAAGGCCATGACAAAAATGCGCGAATTAATGCAAGAGGAAACAAGAATCAGGCAGAAGATAAAATCACTGAGTCAAAAAACCATAGACTCAAGCCTGAGCGAAGATTTGGGAGACAACTTCAAAGCATTGAATGAAGCTCGAAAGCAGTTGTCTACAACCGTCATTGAACAAGACAATCTGCGGACACGGGGCTTTCAGAATTTCAAGGAAAACCTTCCTCAGATTAAAAAGCGCTATGAAACCTTGAGAGAATTGACCGAACTGAACGAGTTGAACGAGTTTAACGCGCTCTTCAAAAACACATACCCTGAAATATTTCGCTGGCAGGGTAGTATGAGGAGCACTCGTAATCAAAGGGAAGATATTGGCGACAGACTGAATCAGGATCTGAGAGAAGTCACGCGGCTTAATGCAGAGATTTCGAAAAAGCTAGGCTCTCTGAAACGCTCTATTGAAAGAGATAGCCAATCACTTCTGACTGATAAGGAAAAAACCCAACTCGATCAACTGTCCAGACAGGAACAGGAAATGAGCCAGCAGGCTGAAGCAATGAAGGATTCATTCATTAAGATGAACCAGGAAAATCCTTTAGTCCCTCCCACCCTTTCGAGAAACATGGGAGACGCGCAAAGGAACCTTAAAAATGCTCAGGATCGGTTGCAGACCCAACAGGTTCAAAGAGGCATTGATTCGGAGAACAGAGCTATGAAATCCCTTCAAGACACCCGAAAACAGTTAAACGAAATCAAAAACTCCGGCACTCAAATGTCTAACCAGGGCAAACGAGAAACCCCACTTCGGCTGGGAACAGGAAGCAGGAGGGATTCCAGACGTGGCGGCTCTGTCCGCATGCAAAAAGAAAAAGTGCTTCTACCCTCTGAAGACCAGTACAAAGTTCCCAGCGCTTTCCGTGAAGACATACTAGACGCTATGAAAAAACAAACACCAAAAGATTATGAGCGTCTGGTTAACGAGTACTACAAGGAACTGGTACAGTGAAAAACGCTCTTAAAATCCTACTTACAATTAGCCTTCTCATTTCAGGGTCAGAAAAAAGTTTTGCATCACTCCCGATTTCCGATGCTGTGTACCGAGGCTATCAACTTGTCCAGGACTGGGATATCGCAGCAGCAGAAAAGCTCTCAGAGCAACTATTAAAAAAATATCCTGAATCAGGAGATGCCCATTTTCTCCAAGCCCGCATCGATTTCATGAAAGGGGATTATGAGCGCTCATGGAAAACACTTCTCCAGGTCGGAGACAACTTTAAAGAGATCAAAGAATTCAAAAGTCATGTCGATGCCACCCGCAGAGCTGCTAAAAATTTCATATCAAGGGAAAGCGAGCATTTTATCTTTCGCTATGAGCCGGGGCCTGATGAAATTCTGATCCACCATGCTGAGGAAGTTCTTGAGAAGTCTTATCGCGTTCTCGGAAAAATTTTACATTACTACCCGAAAGAAAAAGTGTTGGTGGAGATTTATCCTGACCGAAAACCATTCGCGCAAATATCCCCACTGACACTTAAAGACATTCTCACATCAGGAACCGTGGCACTTTGCAAGTATCACCGCATCACGATCATATCTCCCGGCTCGTTGGTTCGGGGGTTCAACTGGATGGACACCCTGAGCCATGAATACGTTCATTACCTCTTAACCAAAAAAAGCCGCAACCACCTGCCCCTCTGGATGCATGAAGGCATTGCTAAATATCTTGAGACCCAGTGGCGTGGGCAGAAACAATATCTTTCTCCTGTCATGGAGACGGTGCTTTCCAATGCTTTGAAAAATGACTACCGGGTACCACTGGAAGCGATGATGCCCTCTCTCGCAAAACTAAAAACAGCAGAAGACGTTCAACTGGCTTATGCTGAAGTGTCTTCCATGATGGAATACCTTGCCGCCCTCAAGGGCCGCGATATTTTCCCACAGATACTGGAAGACCTTGCCTCCGGAGCTGTGTTTAATGATATCTTTATCAAACATGTGGGACAGGATTTAACAGCGTTCCAGAATAGCTGGGAAAGCTGGGCAAAAAAACTGGAGCTTAAAATTATCCCCGGAATTAAAACCCTGCCCACGGAGTTTAAAAACAGGAATGGGCCGGAAAACAAAGAGTACACAGAGCTGGAATCTCGAAGAGCGCGAGATCTGGCCTACTTGGGAGATATTCTCAAGTCCAGGGACTATTTTAAAGCCGCCATCGTTGAATACCAAAAAGCACTGGATGAATCGTCTTCCCATTCCCCGGTATTGTTCAACAAACTCGCGGGAACCCACCTGCAAACCCAGAATTATAATGAAGCGGAAAGTCTATTAAAAGAAAGTCTGGCATTTTTCCCGAATTTTCACACCAGCCTTGCTAATATGGGAGAGGTGTATTTTTCCAACCAAGAATATGAAACAGCCCAGGTTTATTTTGAAAAAGCAGTACGCATCAACCCCTTCAACCCTTTTGTACACATGCGGCTGATCCATGTCTACGACAAGTTAGGCTTGACCAGGGAAAAAGAATTGCAGGCGCGGCAGTTCAGTTATATAGATTGATCAGGGAGATTATCATGAAAGATTTGGAGCTGGCGCAGGAACTTTTAAAAGCAAAGAATGAAGTCGTTCAAGAAATCCGCAAAGTCATTGTAGGTCAGGACAAGGTGATTGAGGATCTTTTGGTTGCTTTATTCTGTAAAGGTCACTGTCTGTTTGTCGGCGTACCTGGCCTGGCAAAAACTCTTTTGGTGAGCACCCTGTCGCAGACGCTCAACCTGGGCTTCAGTCGCATCCAATTCACTCCCGACTTGATGCCCTCTGACATCACCGGCACAGACATCCTGCACGATGACCCCGTGACGGGTAAGAGAGTGTTCCAGTTTATCAAGGGGCCCGTTTTTTCCAATATCATTCTGGCGGATGAAATCAATCGCACCCCGCCCAAAACCCAAGCGGCCCTGCTCCAGGCCATGCAGGAAAAAAAGGTGACCGTTGGCGGAAACACCTACGACCTCGACCAACCATTTTTGGTTTTCGCCACGCAAAACCCTATTGAGCATGAAGGAACCTATCCCCTACCCGAAGCCCAACTCGACCGGTTCATGTTTATTATCAACGTTCCTTACCCCACCAGGGAAGAGGAAATTAATATTGCGCTTTCCACCACCTCCGGGCATTTGCCCGATTTGAAACCAGTGCTCAACGCTAAACAGGTTCTCGAATTTCAGGAACTGGTTCCACAAGTTCCGGTTTCGGAGCATGTGGCAAAGTATGCTGTAGAACTGGTGCAGAGCACCCGGCCAAACCAAAATGGAAGCGGTCCGGATTTCGTGCGGGAATGGATAGACTGGGGAGCCGGGCCACGAGCTTCTCAATATCTGCTTCTGGGCGCCAAGGCCACTGCTCTGTTGGATAACAGAGTTGCCGCGACAGTTGAAGATGTTCAGGCCGTTTGCCGTCAGGTTCTCGAACACCGCATCATTCTTAACTTCAAAGCCGAGGCGGAAAACATCAAAGTCACGGATATGATCGAGAAACTACTCAAAACAGTTAAAACCTGATACGGTGGGAAACAACTTTTTAAAAGAAAAACAATCAGATCAGGTTTGCGGTTTTCCAGTCCACTTTAAGCTCAAGAGGGTTCCCGGATCTGCTCTGGTACTTCACAAAACCGTGTTTCTCGCCGAACAGATATAAGTCTCTGGTGATTTCCACATCCTGCCGACAATACTGGATAATTTTATTAATCTTTCCTTCCTTGTACCATTGCAGAGAAACCAATCCGTCCGCAGACTTCTCAGCATGGAGCGTGTGTTGTGCCAGATGATTGAGGCTCAACCGGAACCCCAGATTCTTTTTCACATCAACCAGCATATCGAAGGTGTTGATTTCCTGTAAGTCGAAATCAGAGTACGGCTGAAGAACCGTGTAGTCGAATCCAATGATGTTGAACCCGACTGCCAAATCAGCGGTACGCAGCTTTTCCACCAATTGAGCGGCATCCTTTTCTTCGTAGGTAAAGAATTCCTGATCCAAACTGTCCCAGACTACCCCGACAGCCAGACCCATTTTATGAATATTGCCCCATCCTCCCACATCCTCAGCGCTCTTCTGGGTTTCCAGGTCAAAATATTGCACCCGGGGGCTTGCGACCTCCTCTGCCACGATTTTTTTAGCTTCCTGATCTTCTGCTTCTCCGAAAAGTCCGAGTTGTTCCGACATTTTCCTACCAATTTTTAAGGAATAATTGCTGTTAATTTAGCATTCTCGCCCCCCAAATCAACGCTTTTTTACAACCCCCCAAATTCAAACGAGTTAAGACTCGTTTAATCAGCTTCTTTTGCGAAAATACCCAGCCAACTACAGCCTCTGCTTTTAACTTTAAAATGATTAAAGTTTCGTTTTTTTAAGACCGATAAACCAAGAGATAGAACTCGTGTGCACACCTGAAGGTTACTGCCAAAGAAAGGTCGTTAAGTGGCTCAAACTGCAATTTTTGGAATCAACTCCAACCTCGATACCGGCGGTATTATCGATAATCTGGTGAAACTCCAGCGTAGCCCGATTACTATTGTCGAAGCTAAACGGACTTTAGAAGATGCAAAGCTTTTAAGCTTTCAAGATCTGAAAGACCGACTCCAAACCTTCAAAGGTGTGGTCAACACCCTCAACACCGAATCACGGTTTTTAGCTACTAAAGCAGACTTTTCCAACAATAGCGCCACCGACACAAACTCGGTGGTCAGTATGAGCACCAGCAGCCAAGCCGCATCTGGAACATTTTCCCTGACAGTCAACAATCTCGCCCGGGAAACAAAACTTGTTTCAACTGGTTTTGCGGAAGTCACCAGCGCTATCTCAACGGGAACGATGAATATAAGTGTTGGCACCACATCCGTTGCTATCAACATCGACAGCTCCAACAACACACTCGATGGCTTGCGTCTGGCCATCAACAACTCCGGGCTGGATGTAAAAGCCACCTTCATTAACGATGGTAGTAGTACAAATCCCATACGCCTGTCAGTCTCAGGCAACAAATCGGGTGTAGACAACGCCGTGAGTATCGGAGTAACCGGCACTCTCTTTGGCGCAGGAACCACAAACCTTGTCAACTTTACCCAGACCCAGGCAGCTCAGAACGCAAACTTTGTCCTGGATGGTGTTGCTGTCACCAAATCCGGCAATGTTGTCTCCGATGTCATAACCGGAGCAATTATAACTTTAGAGTCTGCCGGTTCCGGGACGGTCACCCTAAGTTCCGATACCGATAAAATCAAAGAAAAAGTCCAAGCCTATGTAGATGGTTATAACGATTTGACGTCGCACTTGAGTTCAGAGCTGGCTTTGGATACTTCAACTGGTGAAACCGGTGTTTTGTTTGCCAACTTCACAATTCAGAATCTGCAACAAAAACTGCGCGATACTGTCAGTGGTCAAGTATCAGGAGTGACTGGAGATTTCAGTTATCTCTCACAAATCGGAATTCGGACACTAAGCGATGGCACTCTTGCCATTGATGACGGCGAGTTCAGCGATGCCCTGGCAAAAGATGTTGGCAACGTCAGTCAACTATTTTCCAGCAGCAGCGTGAGCACAAACTCCGCAGTGACCTTTGTCGGGTTCACCAACGACACCAAACCAGACAGCTATAATGTCAGGGTTAGCAACGGGGTCCCACAACTGGCTGCATCCGGGTCCACCACATTCACAGATGCCGTGGGAAACGGGAACTTTTTCGCCGGAGCAGAGGGAACGGATGCAGAGGGACTGAACTTTAGAATCGCCTCTCTCAGTGATGGGGACTATGGGACACTCACGCTATCTATTGGCGTGGCCCAAATCACAAATCGTATTCTGGCAAACCTGACTGATGCCTCTCTGGAAGGCCCTCTGAAAGCGGAGCTCGATACCGCAGTAGAAACCATTAAGGATTTTGATGAAACAATAACCCAACTGGAAGCACGGGCCGTATTGTTTGAAGAAAATCTGAGAGAACGATTCACTAATCTTGAAGTGCTATTGGGAAGGTTGAATTCCCAAAGAGATGCCTTTGATCAATCAATTGCTGGAATCCAGGCTTTATTCAGCGGCAAATAGATAACACAACTAAAATCGGCCAGTCCTAAGGAATGAAATAGAATGGGTCCATCACAATATCACAACCAATACCGCAGAAACGAAATCTCCACCTCCAGCCAGGGGCGCCTCATCATTATGATGTATGAAGGAGCCACCAAATTTACAACCATGGCAATTCAAAGCATTGATAAGGGAGATATCGCCGGACAGGGGAAATATATCAACAAAACCCACGATATTATTAATGAGCTTTCACTGGCTCTAGATCTGAAAAAAGGGGGCGAAGTAGCTCTGCGTCTTGAATCTTTATATCAATATATGCTCAGCCAATTGACACTGGCGAATATCAAGTCCGACCGAAAAGCCCTCGAAACCATCATTAAAATACTCGGTCCGCTTACCGAAGCCTGGGAACAATTATTTAATGCCAGCACCAATACAGGACAAGGCGACCACGAGCCGCCAAAAAATATCGCATCAAAATGTTAATAGCCTCCCTACTTACAACTCTTCCACTAACAAAAACTCGTATAACCCCACAGTATTGACACGAAGGAACTTCAAGGAGTGATCGCAAATAAATGGCAGGCTCATTAAAAAAAGGCTTGCCGGATAAACCCGACAAGCCTTTATGGTTAAACAAAGATTGAGGCATATGTCAGCCTTTATTGCTCCATCTTACTTTTCAGATAAGGTGCGTATTTTTGATCCGCGCCAAGAATGTGATTCACCAACCAGTTTTTCAGGAAAGATAACAGTTCATGGCTGATATCCTCCCCTATTCCTCGACCTTTTCAGAGTCCGGGTAATTTATTTTGACATCTTCCCAATTCCTGTGCTAAAAATTATCTTTCAATTTTCCCCTCATAATAATTCGATGGAATTTCATGAAGATTCATGAGTATCAAGCCAAAGAGATTTTAAGAAAACATAATGTAGCCGTGCCCAACGGAATTCTGATTTCCAAAAAATCAGAAGCCGCTGCGGCAGCTAAAAAAGTTGGCACTGATGTTGTCGTGGTCAAAGCCCAGATTCATGCAGGAGGACGCGGGAAAGGCGGCGGCGTCAAACTGGCGAAAAGTCCACAGGAAGCCGAGAAACATGCTGGCAATATTATAGGCATGACGCTCGTCACCACACAGACTGGATCTGAAGGCCGACTGGTTAAAAAAGTGCTGATCGAAGAAGGCATGTCCATAGCCAAAGAGTTGTATATGGGCATTCTGGTCGACCGTGAAACCAGCCGGGTTCTCATAATGGCTAGCGAAGCGGGCGGAATGGAAATCGAGGAGGTCGCTGCAGCCACCCCGGAAAGAATCATTAAAGAAACGGTGGCCCCGGTGATCGGCGTTCAACCTTACCTGGCTCGAAAAATAGCTTTTGCCTTGAACATTGAAGGCGCAGCTTTAAAAGCAATCATCCCTTTCATCATCAATCTCTACGACGCGTTTATAAAAGAAGACTGCTCCATGCTGGAAATCAATCCGCTTGTCATCACCACTGACGACCGGGTTCTGGCTCTGGACGCGAAGGTGGACATAGACGACAACGCCATGTTCCGCCATAAAGAAACGCTCGCATACAGAGACCTGGATGAAGAAGATCCCTTGGAAGTAGAAGCCAGCAAGTTCCATCTGAACTACATCAAGCTTGATGGAAATATTGGTTGCATGGTTAACGGTGCTGGTCTGGCAATGGCAACGATGGATATCATCAAGTTGTCTGGCGGTGAACCGGCTAACTTTCTTGATGTTGGCGGTGGAGCTGATGAGGAAATGATTGAAAATGGTTTCCGCATTATTCTTTCCGATCCATCTGTAAAGGGAATCTTCATTAATATTTTTGGTGGCATTCTTCGCTGTGATATTCTTGCCCGAGGGGTGGTCGCAGCAACCAAAAAGCTGAAAATTAAAATTCCCATTGTGGTTCGGATGGAAGGCACCAACATGGAAGAAGGACATAATATTCTTAAAGACTCCGGCCTGAACTTCGCCATAGGAAGTGGCATGAAGGACGGCGCCCAAAAAGTGGTCAAAGCGATAAAATGAGCATACTCGTTGATGAAAAAACAAGACTGATAACCCAGGGTATCACTGGTCGGGAAGGCATGTTTCATACCGAGCAATCGATGAAATATGGAACCCATGTAGTAGGCGGAGTGACCCCGGGTAAAGGCGGACAAAAAGTATTGGGAAACGTGCCGGTCTTCAATACGGTGCAAGATGCGGTGGTCAAAACCAAAGCCAACGCGACCATGATCTTTGTTCCCCCGCCCTTTGCCGCTGACGCTATTTTAGAAGCGGCCGATGCCGGTATTGAGTTGATCATATGCATCACCGAGGGAATCCCGGTGAGCGACATGGTGAACGTCTATAAATATCTGCAAGGCACCAACAGCCGGTTAGTCGGGCCGAATTGCCCTGGTGTTATTTCTCCCGGTAAAGCCAAGATTGGTATCATGCCAGCCCACATCCATAAAAAGGGCAATGTCGGGATCATTTCCCGCAGCGGAACCCTGACCTACGAAGCTGTTGGCCAGTTGACTGCGTTAGGAATCGGTCAGTCCACCTGTGTGGGAATTGGTGGCGACCCCATCATCGGCACAAGGTTCATTGATGTCCTGGAACTGTTTCAGAGAGACCGTGGCACCAAAGCTATTTGCATGATCGGGGAAATCGGCGGTACAGCCGAAGATGAAGCGGCTTACTACATTAAAAAACACGTTACCAAACCGGTGATCGGGTTTATTGCCGGGCAGACTGCACCTCCAGGCCGACGCATGGGACATGCTGGTGCTATCATTTCTGGAGGTCAGGGAACTGCTGAGGAAAAAATGAAGGTCATGAAGCGGTGCGGAATCAAAGTTGTGAAGAGCCCTGCCGACCTCGGCAAAACTCTACAAAAAGCCCTCTAACCCTCTCACGAGGGTTGCAGCTAGCAATAACCTCTACTGCTAGCAAAAAAGTTATCTCGGCTCAAAATGTAATTGCACATGTCCACCGGCGGTTCGCCGGTCTCTAGCGAGGGATGTGTGATATTTGACCTAAGCCTTCATGCCCCTAAGCAACTGTGTTAAATGTCAAGCATTGGAGATGAGATTTTCATTCCAGAGTGT
>JACNKA010000007.1 GCA_014382285.1 Nitrospinota bacterium
ATAACAAAAACATCCAACTCCTGGTAAAAACCAGGCAAGTCGTCTTCCTTTAACCAGCCCGTCCATGAGATGTGCTCCGAAAGGCCAAGTTCATTGGCAAGGCGCAGCAAAGGTTCCGGTGCATCTCCGGTCAATTTCAACGCAACCATTCTTTCGCGCTCAAGCAGTCGTTTTAATGCATGGAATAAGAGGGCAAGGTTTTTTCTGGGATCGCCCGGGCGTCCGGCAAATCCAATAATTCCCGGTTCGGGGGGGCGTGATGGAGGTTTGAAAATACCTAAATTCACGGGAATAGGGACTCTGGAAAATTGTTCCGGGATACCCCCTGAAGAGGTAAGGGACTTCAGCGCGTAAGAACTAACCGCCATGAAACGTCCGTTCCCTTTCATGATTTTTCTTTCCATGACACGTTGAACGGGGGAAATGAAAAAACGGTCAAACTGCCGCCGCACAAAAGGCATCGAGCGGCGGCGTTCGGCCCGATCATCGATCATGGTGCTCGCACACCAAACAAGATGGGGAACGCCCAGGGCCGCCAACGGGTATGAAGTTAGAACGGTTCCTCCCACGACAATGTGGCGGTCATGGTTTTTAATCAGTCTGCGCCAATAGGCCGACAGCAGATAATAGGTGAACTCCAACTCCGGAAGCCAGCAGCCGACCGAAACACACGGGAAATCCTCAAAACATATCCCCTCACTCATTTCGGGTTGTTTCCCGGCAGGATATTGCCAACTGGTAACAACCAATTCCGGATAGTCCCTGTATGTGGCGTAATGGGAGACGGTGACGCGATAGCCAAGTTTTCTGAGATGGCAAACGAGAATTTTTGCTTTATCAGGGACTCCACCCGTTAATGGGGGCAGGGTGATAATTAGGATTGATTGGCTCATCGTGTACGTCTTGGCGTTTCCGGCCTTGGTTCGGCAGCGTCCCTGAGAACACAGTATGTTTGTTGAGCGGTGTCGCTCCAGTTGAACGAACGGGCGCGTTGGGATGCTTTTTTTCCAAGCGTCATGCTCAATTCACTGTTTAAAAGAAGCATTTCTATTTTTTCCGCCATATCGTTTTGATCATTAGGATCAAAAAACGATCCAGTATCGCCGAGCACTTCGGGCATTGCGGCTTCTTTTGAGCTGGCGATGGGAACGCCAATCGCCATCGCTTCCAGAAGGGGATTGCCGAATGTTTCGATCAGAGATGGAAAGACGAATACCCTACAATTCTTGTAGAGCTTCATAAGCTCCGTGGTATTCACGTGGCCCTTGAATATGACGTTTTTCTCGACGCCTAACTCCCGAGCGAGCGTGTCAAGTTCATGGGTATAGGCACGATCAATGTCTCGACCGACAATAAAAAGCCGAAGTTCGGGATATTTCTTAACCAGCAAGGCATGAGCCTGGAGAAGGGTGTGGTAATTTTTCTGAATATAGATATCCCACACGGCAAGGAGGTCAGAACCAAGTTTGGCATTATACATCTGGTCGGTCCTGATTGGATGGACGCCGTGGTGAACGACCGTGCATTTATTGCCCAGGCTTTTGAGAAACCCGAAGGTCAACAGCTTTTTTGCGTAATGTGAGACGGCAATGGCCTTTTTGGCCGTGAGCAATGAAAAGAAGGTAGCACCGGTGACCGCTAGCCAATACATGATCGATCCCGGATTTTGCGTTAACTGAATGACCGAAACGGCGTTCCTAAGTAAGATGACATGATTTCGTCCGAATATGGGGCCGTAATTAGCCGGAGAAAAGACAACATCGCAGCCCATCGCCCAGGCATGGAGAGGGATGGCGAACTGCTCCCAGCTTAATGTGTGTAAGAACGTCGAGCGAAAGGAAAAAAGGGTCACATTTACCTTTTCGCTGACCGGATAAAACAGGTCGAACTGGTCCTTGTGAAGGAAGAGGTGGAGCTCGACACCTGGCATGGCGGCGAGTTTTGGGATAATGTTGCGCAAATACGTTACGCCACCCCCGCTCTTTGCATGGACGCCATTAATAAGAACACGCATCGGGCCACGCGTGCCGGGAGGAACGGGCTCCCCATCAGGTGCCGGCATGCTACCCATTACATTTATTCCAAAGATGAAGCGCCATTTGTTCGGTTCTGGACGTATCGCTCAAAAACTAATATTCCCTGTATGATTGCTCATAGCAGAGCAGACCTGACGCGACAAGGAATATTGAACGGGTTCTATGGCTTCTGCCGTGTTTGGAGACCAAGCATTTTAGTAAGCCGCCATGCAGATTGGTTTCGTTCAGACAGACCGGCAATAAAAATCAAGGGTAGCACTACCAGGAAAAACTTACCGGCGTTGGCGACATACATTGCAAAATCCTGATCAAAGTCGACCAACCACGGTAATAGTGCCGCAATGGATGCAGAAGATAAGCTGCGAGGATCCTGGCCTAACCAGGCAAGTCCGCCAAGTCCAGCAACAAGTATGCCCACGTGTATGAACAGGCCAACCCAGTCCCCATGAATGACGGGTTGTCCGAGCAAGGTGATCGAGGAACTGTGAGTTCCTTTACTCGGGAATCCACAGTAGCGGGTCGAATAGTCTTGTCCCAAGGATAGACTCGGTTTTTCAGGCCAGATAACGCGAGGCACGAGTCCTTTTAACCAGAAGAATTGCTTGGAGAGTATAAATGGCTGGCCCCGATGAGTGCTTATTGCATTCTTGAGACAATTAACAGTGTCCGTTTGTCGCCACATCGTTTTCCACACAAGAATTTTTTGGAACATATGTGCCGTCGCTTCTAATGTTTCCTCAGAACTCTTCAATGAATCATGAGGAGTCCTGATGGACTGCATCACGTGCACTCCCCCAATTCCGAGCATCACAAAAATTATTCCGATGAGAATTACTCTTTTTATCGAAACATTAGCTAGCCGCAGCCAGTAAAGTGATGCCGCCATAGCAATAAAGATGGGGATTTTTCCTTCGTGAACGGAAAGCATCCCCGAAAAAGAAATGAAAAAAACCAAGGCCAGCAGGGCTTTAAATTTGCCCCCTCTTCCAATCCCCTGGCGAATAAGATAGACGAGCATA
>JACNKA010000180.1 GCA_014382285.1 Nitrospinota bacterium
CGCTGATGGGTGATCCCAGTTCCTCTTCTGGGCAAAATTATGTGGAGCCAGCCATATACAATTCAAGCAAAATGAGTTCTCCTGAAATTTTATTCATACAAAACTCTGATCCTCAAATGGGGCAACCTGCACAAGAAATGTCGATGAAACAGATGGATGAAGATTCTATCTGGCCTGCAAAATTGGGGGAAAAACCTCAGAAAGCCACCTTCACTGAAATCAGAGGAAAAGTCATTAAATTCCTTCCTGACACTGAAAGTGGTCGTGATTCGGCGGGAGCAAATGCACTCAAATCTGGAACCAGAGAAAATGCGGAAATACAGGTGCATATCGAGCTTGTACAAAATAATACAGGAAGAGTTCTCTATGAGAAAACTTTTGCTGTGTTTTCAAGTGTTGGGACTAAACCCTTCTCTATGGAAAAGTTGAACTCGGCCGACATGAATGGGGAACCGGGGTTAAGCTCTATGAACTTTGCCTTAAATTCCTTGAGACGCACAATTGGATCATTCATTTCTGATAAACTAGATTCTCTCCCATTGGAAGGGGAAATAATCGCCATTAAAGGCAAAAGAAACGCCAGAAAAAAGGGTGAAGAAAATATAGTTGAAGAGAAAATACTGGTCAATCTTGGCTCGTCAAATGGAGTTCGCATTGGAGACCTGTTTCAGGTGGCCGCAGTAGGTCTGAAGTTGAACGACCTTTATACAACAAGCGATTTGGGGGATGTTTATGTGCGGGTCGGAGTCATTAAAATAATACAAGCATGGGAAGGGACAGCAGAGGCCATGTCTGTGGCTGGGGAAAATTATAAAACGGGGTTTCTTGTTAGATCTATGCCCACTCTTAGGAGAGGCGAGCTTTCACCAATAAATAATGGCCTGACAAAACAAGAAGAAGAGGTTCCATGGTGGGATTTTCATGGAATCCGTTCTGTTAACTGACAGGCTCAGGATGTTGCTCCGTACTCCTGTATTGACGTAATCGTCAGTTCATCTGCCTTAATGGCTTTTAAAGCACCCACCAGAGCTAATGCGCCAGCCATAGTTGTGCAATAAGGTAAATTTTGATTCAGCGAGCCTCTCCTGAGTGAGAATGAATCCTTTATAGATTGTTCGCCAAATACTGTATTGATAACAATAGCCACTTGTTTTGCCTCAATAGCTTCCACAATATGCGGGGAGCCTTCTTTGAACTTATTGATGGCTTCTACTGTAATTTCATTTTTTGCCAAATACTCAGCAGTGCCTCGTGTCGCGATTAATTTATAGCCCAATTTTTGCAGCTCTTTTCCAATGGCAACGGATTTTTCTTTATCAGAATCCTTAACGCTGATAAAAGCAGTGCCATC
This sequence comes from Nitrospinota bacterium, assembly GCA_014382285.1. Classification (GTDB taxonomy): domain Bacteria; phylum Nitrospinota; class Nitrospinia; order Nitrospinales; family VA-1; genus LS-NOB. Next base: position 1,352 of record JACNKA010000180.1, read on the forward strand.
TAAAGGAAGTTTAATCCCGGTCGCCAATTGTGACTTGGCAAAAGCCCGACCAAAAACAGTATCAATCCCCATGACCTCACCGGTAGATTTCATTTCAGGCCCCAATAAGACATCTACATCCTGAAATTTATTGAAAGGAAAGACGGATTCTTTCACAGCAATATGAGAAAAGACTATTTCCTCTGTAAAACCTAATTCCTGCAAACTTTTACCGGTCATGACTCTGGTGGCTATTTTTGCCAGAGGAACCCCAATGGTTTTACTCACAAAAGGAATTGTGCGTGAGGCTCGCGGATTCACTTCAATGATATAAATAGTTTCATCCTTAACTGCGAATTGAATATTTATCAGTCCAATGACTTTAAGCTCTCGTGCCAATGCACAGGTCTGGGCTTTTATTTTATCAATCGTTTCAGGGGCAAGGGAAAATGCGGGCAGGGAGCAGGCACTGTCGCCTGAGTGTATTCCAGCCTCCTCGATATGCTCCATCACCCCACCTATCACTACATCTGTTCCATCAGAAATGGCATCAACATCAATCTCGATGGCATCCGACAGAAAATCGTCTATCAATACTGGATGCTCGGGAGATGCTTTAACAGCGTGTTGCATATAGTATTCGAGACGCTCCTGGCTATAAACAATTTCCATAGCCCGGCCTCCAAGAACATAAGAAGGGCGAACCACTACAGGATAGCCAATTTCTTCAGCGATTTCACGAGCTTCCTGATATGAAACAGCGGTTCCATTTGCCGGCTGGTTAAGTCCCAGTTTTTCTATGACTTCCTTAAACAGTTTTCTGTTTTCAGCACGATCGATATCGACAGGACTTGTCCCTATAACAGGCACCCCGGCATCCATCAAATCCAGTGCTAGTTTCAATGGAGTTTGACCTCCCAACTGAACAATAACGCCATCTGGTTTTTCCACCCTTGCGATATTCATAACATCCTCAAAGGTTACAGGCTCAAAATAAAGCCTGTCCGAGGTGTCATAGTCGGTGCTCACTGTTTCCGGATTACAGTTGACCATAATTGCTTCGTAACCATCTTCCTTGAGCGCAAAAGCCGCATGAACACAGCAGTAGTCAAACTCGATTCCCTGACCAATTCTGTTGGGTCCGCCGCCAAGAATCATGATTTTTTTTCTTTGAGTTACATCGGCTTCACACTCTTCCTCATAGGTGGAGTATAGATAAGGAGTGAATGCTTCGAACTCAGCACCACAAGTATCAACCCTCTTATAGACAGGATATATATCTTCCTCTGTTCGCCGCTGAAACACATCCTTTTCATTACAATTTAGGAGCCCAGCCATATAGATATCAGAAAAACCCATTTCTTTTGCTCTTAAAAGGGTTTCTCCATCCAAGTTAGAAACACCATCCAAAGCTATTAATTTCTTCTCAAAATCAATCATGGTTTTTATGTTATCGAGAAACCAGGGATCAACACCTGTAATCTGGTGAATTTGGTCGATGGAGATATCTCTTCTCAAGGCGGCGGCAATATGCCAGAGCCGATCTGAAAAAGGTATGGACAGCGCAGCTAAAAGTTTTTCCTTTTGCTGTTCAGGCGATAGTCCAACCTGATTAAGGCTGAAACGAAATTTTTCCTCGAAACCATAAAGACCGGTTTCTGTGGATCTGATGGCTTTATGCAGGGCTTCCTTAAATGTGCGACCAATAGACATGACCTCCCCGACCGATTTCATTTGGGTCGACAAAATCGGTTCCGTTTGAAAGAACTTTTCAAAAGTGAAACGCGGGATTTTCACTACACAATAATCAAGGGTCGGTTCAAAAGAAGCCGGCGTGACTTTCGTAATATCATTCTTAATTTCATCAAGTGAATAGCCAACCGCTAACTTTGCGGCAAACTTCGCAATCGGAAAACCGGTAGCCTTGGAAGCCAAAGCGGAACTTCTGGATACGCGAGGATTCATCTCGATGACTATCATTTCTCCGGTTCTGGGGTTGGTCGCAAACTGGATATTGGAGCCACCTGTCTCAACACCAATTTCGCGGATAATATCAATCGCTGCATTACGCATTATTTGATATTCTTTATCGGTAAGCGTTTGGGCGGGAGCAACCGTTATGCTATCCCCGGTATGGATACCCATCGGGTCAAGGTTTTCTATTGAACAAATTATTACGACATTGTCTTTCACGTCCCGCATCACTTCCAATTCGTACTCTTTCCAGCCAATGAGAGATTTCTCGATCAACACCTGAGTGACAGGACTTGATTTAAGTGCAAACTCAACCAGTGGTTCAAAATCATCCTTGGAGTAGGCGATACTTCCGCCCGTTCCCCCTAAGGTGAAGGAGGGCCGAATGATTGCGGGAAAACCTGTATCCTTAACAACTCCCCAAGCCTCCGCCAATGTTTCAGCCTGCCCACTGGGTGGAACATTAAGCCCAATGTTAAACATAGCTGCTTTAAAAAGTTTTCGATCTTCCGCTTTTTTGATGGCGCTAATATCAGCACCAATCAACTTCACATTGTATTTATCCAGAACCCCGTTTTCAGCAAGGGCTAAAGCAACATTTAAGGCCGTTTGACCGCCCATTGTTGGAAGCAAAGCATCGGGCCTGTCCCGCGCGATAATTTTTTCAACTACCTCGGGAGTAACAGGTTCTATGTAAGTGCGATCCGCAAATTCAGGATCAGTCATAATGGTGGCGGGGTTACTATTCACCAGAATAACTTCATAACCTTCCTCTTTGAGCGATTTGCAGGCCTGGGTTCCTGAATAGTCGAATTCACAGGCCTGACCAATAATGATAGGGCCTGCTCCGATGAGAAGAATTTTTTTTATATCAGTTCGTTTAGGCATTATTAGTTTTTATAAATATCAGAGATTTCTATTTGCCGGGAGCGCTCCCACTTCAAATTCATATAAGCCAGTTTATTGATCAATTCCGAAATCAACCTTCGTCCCTCAAGCTTTATTGTTACATTTTTTAAATGAGCAATTTTATTGTCAATTTCCTGAGTGCTGATCTCCAAATCTCTCTTGTTCTTTTCCAATATTAAAAGCTCACGGGTCAACTCATCTATTTTTGTTTCATAATCTATGTGTTCAATTCTAGTTTTGATTTTCTCAATATATTTAGAATTTTTTAAAAAGGCTTTTCCAAATTTTGACAACTCTTTTTCAAGGCCGGTGAGTTCCTTGATCCAGGTTCTTTGGAGTATGAAGAATTCTTTAGCTTCATTTTTTATGTACTTTTGGGTTTTGCTGGGATGAAAGCAGAAGTAACCTGTGAAATGCCATTTGCCCCGATGAGGAACAATTCTGCCTTGGAAGATATCATTTTTTCTGAATATCAACTTTGAGTCGGGCTCCTCAATTTCGTATTTTTCATCTATGAGTAAATCTAAAACTGTCACCGATGTATCGCGAACTTTTTTAACCTCAAAAAGGGCCTGAATATTATTGGCGATGTCCTGGCAAACTTCCAGATGGCTTTGAGACCATGTGGTTTTATTTTCTTCAGTTAGACTTTCCAAAATGGTGTTTTGAGTTCCGGGTGTATAGTTATCCAATAAATACCATTCCAGAAACAAAGCCATTCTCGAGTTGTATGACTTGTCATCTTCATAGATTTCTCCAGTCGTCTTCTGATATATCTTTTTGGCCTGCATGATTTGTTCTGAAGGGATATGTAGAGCAATGAACTCGAAAAGCCGCTCTAAATTTTCTTTGAGCATCAAACTCCTGCTTTCATAAGTTGAGTGAACTGCTGGAAAAGGTGGCTGGAGTCGTGTGGCCCCGGCGAAGCTTCAGGATGATACTGAACTGAAAAAACAGGCCACTCTTTGTGGCGAATGCCTTCAATTGTTTGATCATTCAGATTGATGGAGGTAACATCTACAGAAGATTGAACAGATTCGTGAGCTACGGCAAATCCATGGTTCTGAGAAGTGATTTCTACTTTTCCTGAGGGGATATCCATTACAGGTTGATTTCCTCCATGATGTCCAAACCGAAGTTTGAATGTTTTCCCATTTAAAGCCAGGTTCAGAATTTGATGCCCCAGACAAATACCAAAAATCGGGATTTTACCCAGGAGAGTTTTAACATTTTGAAGCGCATACGTTACACCTTCCGGGTCACCCGGTCCATTGGATAAAAAAACTCCGTCAGGCTTCAAAGCCAGCACCTCCTCGGCTGAAGTCGATGCAGGAACAACCCGTACACGACAAGCGGCCTCAGCAAGCTTTCTCAAAATATTTTTCTTTATTCCAAAATCATAGGCAACCACAAAATATTTTTTTCCCACCCTGGGCTTGAGAGATGTTTCACCATTGCGGATTTCCCATTCACCTTCGTCCCAGTCATAAGGTTTCTCGCAAGTGACTTCTTTCACCATATCGCGGCCTACCAGCCCGGGTGAGTTTTGCGCCTTACGAACCAGTTCTCTCGTGTCTTGAGAGACTGTTGATAATACTGCCTGTTGAGCACCTTTTTCTCGAATGCGCCGAGTCAAGGCGCGCGTGTCGATACCCTGAATGCCAATGATGTTGAATCTTTTCAGAAAGTTCTCCAAGGTTTCGTTGGATCTCCAGTTGCTGACCGCTCCACTTAATTCTTTAATGATAAAACCGGAAAGATGCGGGCGGTCCGACTCAAAATCCTGCGGATTAATGCCATAATTGCCAATCAGCGGATAGGTCATCAGTACCATTTGTCCACAATAGGAGGGGTCGGTGAGCACCTCCTGATAACCTGACATACTGGTATTGAATACAATTTCTGCGTCAACTTCCCCTTCGGCTCCAAAATGGATGCCTTCAAAGACTTTTCCATCGGCCAGCGCTAAATATGCTTTTTTCATTTTTCAGGAATTCAATATAGGGTTACTCGTTAGGATCTGAATACACAGATTTTCCTGCGACAATGGTATGAAGGACTTTACCTCTAACCTTCCAACCTTTGTAGGGAGAGTTCTTACTGCGCGATTTAAAATTTTCAGGCTCTATGGTGTATTTCGTGTCGGGATTAAAAATAACAATATCCGCATCTTTTCCAACTCCCAGAGTTCCTTTATCCAAGTTGAAAATGCGACAAGGTTGTTGGGTGAGAAGATCCACCGCCCTTTGCAAAGTAATTACTTTTTCATCAACCAGTTTAAGAGTCAAAGGAAGGGCAGTCTCCAAACCAACGATTCCAAAGCATGCATTGTCGAATTCCACCTGTTTGTCTGCAAGATCATGGGGGGCGTGGTCGGTTGCAATGATGTCTATCGTTCCATCTCTCAAGCCTTCCTTAATCGATTCTATATCTGCCTGGGTTCTCAATGGAGGGCTCATTTTTGCGTTGGTGTCATAATTGCGGCAAGCTTCTTCCGTAAGGGTGAAGTGATGAGGAGCCACTTCACAGGTAACAGGAAGGCCTTTAGCCTTGGCCTGACGAACCAGGTCTACAGCCCCACCACTGCTTATGTGCGCTACATGAAGCCGCCCCCCTGTTTTAGGAAGCAAGCAAATGTCACGGAATACCATAATATCTTCTGCTTCAACAGGCATGCCCTTCAGACCCAATTCTATAGAGACAATGCCTTCATTCATACAACCTCCACGCGTCAAATCAAGAATTTCGCTGTGTTGTATGCAAGGCAGGTCAAACATTCGGCTGTATTCCAATGCCCTCCGCATCAGTTCGCTATTCATGACAGGCTTTCCATCATCAGAATAACCGATGCAACCAGATTCTTTTAGTTCCCCCATGTCTGACAGGGTTTCACCTTTTAAGCCTTTTGTGATGGCTCCAATGGGATAAATATTGACCAAACCTGTTTTCTCAGCCTGAGAGATAATCAACTCTGTCACCGAGCGGTTATCGTTTACGGGTGACGTATTAGGCATCACCGCAACCGTGGAAAACCCTCCGGCCGCCGCCGAGGCACTGCCGGTTTCAATAGTCTCTTTATATTCATGGCCCGGTTCCCTGAAGTGAACATGCATGTCACAAAAACCGGGAGCCACCACACAACCTTTTGCGTCGATAATTTGAGCATCATTTATTTTGCTTCCAGAAATTTTTCCCTTGGGAGCAACGGCTTCGATTTTCCCATTATTGATCAGGATATCAAAGGCGCCGTCAATCTGGTTTGCAGGGTCAATGACTCGACCATTTTTAATTAGGGTTTGCATTATTCTCGCCAAGTAATAAATAAAAAAGAGCCATCCTGATGGCAACTCCATTGGTAACCTGATTCAAAATCAACGAGCGAGGGCTTTCCATAACATCCAGGGCAATCTCTATCCCCCTATTGACCGGGCCAGGGTGAATTATAAGAACATCATCACGCGCTTTAGCCAGACTTTCTGAAGTCAGACAAAAATAATTTGAATATTCACGCAAGCTGGACAAAAGCCCCTGATTTTGTCTTTCCAATTGGATGCGAAGAACCATGACGACATCCACATCCTTAACGGCTTCCGCAAGGTTGTGACTCACCTCCACACCTAAACGCTCAAAGTCAGCAGGAATAAGTGTCGGAGGACCCACAATGCGGACTTTCATTCCCATGGTTTGCATCGCCTTAATATTTGAACGGGCCACCCGGCTATGGTTGATGTCTCCAACAATCGCAACATTGAGACCTTCTAAATAACCCTTCTGAGAACGGATCGTCATGAGATCGAGCAATGCCTGACTGGGATGTTCATGCGCCCCATCGCCGGCGTTGATAATTGGGCAATCAATAAATTGAGACAGGAGCGCGGGCGCACCTGAGCACTGATGCCGAACTACCATTATGTCCGGGTTCATCGCTTCCAGATTCTGTGCCGTATCAATTAAGTTTTCCCCTTTAACAGTGCTACTCGTAGAACCAGATATGTTTATGACATCAGCGCTCAAACGCTTTCCGGCAATCTCGAATGAAGTTCTAGTTCGAGTGCTGGGCTCAAAAAACAGGTTGATGATGGTTTTACCTCTAAGGGTGGGGACTTTTTTAATGGCTCGGGTAGAAATTTCCTTAAAAGAATCCGCAGTATCCAGAATATGTTGGATGTCCTGTTTGCTTAATTCTTTTGCGCTCAATATACTTTTAGTCGAAAGAAGCATCAGTTGGACTGCTCCCGAATAATTACCCCGTCTTCGCCATCTTCCTCGTTTAGCAGAACCTGAATACGTTTTGATTTGGCAGTGGGAACATTTTTGCCAACATAATCTGGTCGGATCGGTAATTCTCGGTGACCACGGTCTATCAACACAGCTAATTGGACGGAAGAGGGGCGTCCGAAATCCATGAGGGCATCAATGGCCGCACGAATGGTTCTTCCCGTAAACAAAACGTCATCACAGAGAATGATATGCTTGCCTTCAAGTGCAAAGGATATTTCAGTTTTTTTCAGTTCCGGTTTTTCGAGACCTGTTGTGAGATCATCTCTGTAAAGCGTGATATCCAGGATTCCATGGTCCACCGTTATATTTTCAATTTCTTCAATTTTTTTCCTCAGCCTCTGAGACAGAGCGACACCACGGGTTCGAATTCCCACAAGGGCTATGCTTCCTGCACCATGATTGCGTTCCAGTATTTCATGGGATATACGGCTGACTGCGCGGGAAATGTCTTTAGCGTTTAGAAGTGTTGAACTCATAAGTGAAAAGCAGGCAAAAAAAAACCTCCCAAAGGCTAAATAAAGCCCGAACAGGAGGTAATAATAGGATTTTTCAAGATAAACATCGTTTTTTCCCCTTGATAGCCTCACAGGACTATATTAAAGAGTTTAATTAATGAAATATAACCAATTTCACCTAACAAGTCAAGTTGTCACGCGGTTTTCTTGGTTGTTATCAACCTTACATCAATTTGACTCCCTGAGAGTACTGAGGATGGATCAAGAAATTGATACAAATCATTGAAATTTCATGTGAAAATGGCATAATGATGAACATTACAAAGTGCCATGATGAAATGGGGTAGACATCGGCCAGAAACATAATCATGTGCTCTCTGGAGTTTTATTTCAAGAACTTAATTAAGAAAACAGCGCCAAATGGATTTGTCCATAGTCATAATTATTCTATTAGTGGTCGTTTTGGGATTGGTAATCATTATAAGACGACCTGAACCCACTGATACAATAGGGTCTGATAAGGATCACGACGCAGGTTCGCCTGTCAGAACCGAATCCAGCTTTAATTCCTCTTCTCCATCCAGCAGTGCCAATAGTAGTTCCAGTTTGCTCAGTCAATTATCAATGATCAATGCTCGCAGTTTTCCGGCATTATCTAAAAATCAACTCCCCGCTAAAGTTCCTGCATTTTTTGGCAGGAAAGATATTGTTTTGGAAGTTATGGGAAGAAACTGGGAGGGTGGTGCTTCAATCTGTCTATATGGAGAAAGTGGTGCCGGAAAAACTTCTCTGGCGATTGAATTGTCTCATCAGCTAGCTCCTAAATATCCCGATGCTCAATTTTATATTGATTTAACCGTAGTGGGTGACAAACCATTGCCTGTTAGCAAAGCAATGAGTCAGGTTCTGCGCGCGTTATTTCCGAAAGAACCTATCCCCGATGATCCTGCTGAATTAACCCAGCGCTATGGCGCGGCATTGAAGGGAAAACGTTTTTTGATGGTGATTGAAAATGCCTCAAATCCAGGCCAGATCAAACGTCTCTTTCCGGGAAAGTCAGGTTTGGTGATTTTCACCTCCGCAAATAAAATTTCAATTCCAGGCTCTTATGCCAAACCGGTCAAAGAGTTTTTCCCGGATGAGGCAGAACTTCTTCTTTTTTTCCTGGCCCCGCAAGCAAAACGTTGGACAGCAGAGATCAATGACTTGTGTGGATGTTCTCCACTGGCAATATCTCTTGTCGGTTCCTATTTAAGAGAAACTCCTGATTTGCCCGCAGAAATGTTGATCCGTGAGCTTAAAGAAGAAAAGCTTTTGCTAAAGCCCGAAGGTGAATTTGAACTAGTTGAAGATAAAGATAAAAAAGAGTTCATCGACCGAAATGTTGAGCCCATTTTTAATATTGTTTTTAGAGACATGAGAAAAGAGACCGCCACGGTATTCCGAAAACTTGCATTATTTTCCGGCACCTTTGATGAGAAATCTGTAGTCAGTATCACTGGAGATAAGGATGGCGATCATCTTAAACGACTTGTGCTTCTCAAACTGGTGGAGCACGATGCCCTCAACAAAAGATATTATTTTCACGACTTGATTCATAAACTCATTAAATCTGAGATCAGGCCATCAGAGAAAATTCTCACCCATCGCAACCTGGCTTTTTATTATTTCGATATCCTGCAGAAGGCTAATGAACTTTATGGAGACGATGAAGATGCTTTGGAGAGTGCCCTGAATCTGTTTGATCTTGATTGGTTTAATATTCAAGCTGGACAAAAATGGTCGGCCCAGAAAAGTTCAGAGGACGCCAAAATCGCTAAACTTTGTGGTGATTATTGCAAAGAGGCTCGGGTATTGATGCCCATGCGGCATGCAACTGAAGAATGTATTGAATGGAATGAGTCGGCTCTGGCAGCTTCCCGAGAATCGGAGAATATAGAGTCTGAAAAGAACAACCTTCTATCTCTGGGGATGCAACTGCACTCACTGGGACATTATGATAAAGCCATCGAATATCTTGACGATGCTCAAGACCTTTCTTGCAGACTTGGCCATGTTGCAGATGAAAAGAAATCGCTGGATTTGTTAGGGCAATGCTGTCTCAGTACTGGGGATTTTGAACAAGCCATTGAATGTTTCGCCAAGGTTCTTGAGTTTGTTCGTCTGGAAGGACAAGCCACCAAAGAGATGGAAGTACTGCATATGCTGGCACAAGCCTGTTTCAAAGGGAATAATTTTGAGCGTGCGGAACTGAACTTTAAACTGTCGCTGGAAAAGGCTCAGAAATTAGGGAATAAAGAGTTCCAGGCTCAGGTTCTTGATGAACTGGGGCGTTTGTGTACCACGATCAAAAAATATCAAACTGCAATCACCTATTTAAAAGAAGCTAAGGTTCTGGCTCGTCAGGCTAATCTCAAGATAAAGGAGATGAATATTTTAGAAAATTTATCGACCGCCTATATGCAAGCCGGCAAACATAAAAAGTCGATAGAGAGCCTGAACGGAGCCCTTGAAATCGCAAAAAAACTCGGGGATAACAGGGGGCAGGGCATCATTCTTAAAAAAATGGGCGATTATCATATGAGCTTAAAGGAGTACCCCAGTGCGATTGAGAAATATGAACGCGGTCTACCAAAAATAAGGAAGTCAGCCATCACTTCTATTGAGTACTCTTTATTGGAAAACCTGGGTAATGCTTATTTGGAGATATCTCGTTATGAGAAAGCCCTGATCTGCTTCCGACATTCCCGTTCGATTGGGAAAAAGAGTGCCGACCGTTATATGGAAACAAAAGCCGTCTGGAATATGTCCCGAACATGCCAGGAGTCGGGGGAGTCGAGTGAAGCCATGAGCTATGCAGAATTGGCCAGCAAGATTTGCTCGGGACCACAAATTGAAGAAAGCATTAAACAGTTGGCTGATGAAATTAAGGAATGGATGATAAAAAAGGTTGAGAGCGAAATTAAAGAGAGCGGTTTGTAGGTGATCGGCTATTTTGCTTTCACTTTTTTCCAACTTAAAGTTACGTCCCCTTTACGAATTTTTACCTGACAGCCCAAACGCATTCCTTCATCAAGATCTTCAGGTAATAAATAATCTTTTTCCTCTTCCGTTATCCGGGATACATTTTCTCTTCCCTCCACCACTGTAACCTCGCAAACCCCACACGTTCCTTCTGTACAACCAAAGGATAGAGAAACCCCAACCTCATCACAAAAATCAATGAGAGAGGTTCCATCCTCCACTTCATGAGTTACATTGTCTGTCTTAAAGTTAACGTGCGCCACAAATGACTCCATCTAAATTAAGGTAATATTTTAAGAGATGCTTGGAAAGCATTATAGGATTCACCGATCTTAAAGAAATATTATTATTCAGTTTGTCAAATGCCAGTATCCTGCAAAAACCGGATATGTGGGATTTGCTCTTGGGTGAGTTCCTTGGGAATCTTAATAATAATTCTTGCCAACTGGTCTCCGCGAACTCCTGATGAAAAATTGACTCCGACTCCCTTGAGTCTCAGCTTAGTACCATTCTGAGTACCCGGAGGAATCTTGACAGATTTAATTCCACTTAAAGTTTCGACCTCAATCGTTGCCCCTAAAAGAGCCTGAGTTAATTTTATTTCTACATCCACGACCACATCCCGACCTTCTCGCCGAAAAAGGGGATGCGAAAGAACATTGATGAGAAGGTGCAGATCACCACGTCGGTTCCCGGCAAGAGACATTTGCCCCTTACCCTTCACACGGAGAACTTTTCCATGTGTGATCCCTGACGGGATTTTCACACTGGTTTCTTCATGGGTTCCATTTCTGGCAATGGAAATGGTGCGTTGGCAACCCAATGCAGCTTCTTCAAAAGTAATCGTGCACTCCTTTTTCACGGGTTCAACCTTAGCTTCACGCTGTCGTCCGTGGGAAAATGGGTTGCCAAATCCACCCCTTTCCTGGCTCTGGAAGGGGTTTCCTCCACCACCACCAAAGCCAAAGTCTCTAAGGATTTCATTAATATCAAAGTCGCGAAGAATATCCTCTTGGGAAAACTTCTGATGAAAACCCTCGGAACCAAACTGGTCGTACTGCGTTCGCTTCTTCTTTTCGCCTAAAACTGCGTAGGCTTCACTAACTTCTTTGAACTTATCTTCTGCCTTCTTATCACCCTCGTTTCGGTCGGGATGATACTGCATGGCTAATTTGCGATAAGCCTTTTTGATTTCACCGTCTGAAGCACTCTGAGAGACCCCCAAAACGGAATAGTAGTTTTTCATATGTCTAATAGCTTGATAAATAAGGAGTAATTAGATAGACTATTGCTGGATCAACTATGAATTATTATATACCGCTAGACGATGAAAAGTGCAGTGAAAAATAATTTCATTATATTATTGGCCTGCCTTTTAGCGGGTTGTAGTGGCTATCTGCCAGCAGAAAAGACCCGTTGGCCCATAAACCAGGAAGAAAGACATTCCTGGTACCCGCCTGATGAAACTGTTTTATCCGCAAGAAGGTCTAACCAATTATGGCTGGATGCCCTTACCCTTGAAATTGAGATTCTTTTCGTGAACCATGCCAGCTTTTCTAATCGAGAACTTGCCCTGTTTGAATCCATAAACCAAATTGACTCTCAAACCAATACGATGAATTCCAACTATGGCAAGCAGATCGAATCTGAGCGGGAGCGGAAAATACGAATGCAGAAGGATCTTGAAATGTCAAAAGTTGGTTTTATCGCTGCTGGAACAAAGCTTAAAGAACTAATGGCAGTTAAACCACCCGTCATATTTTCAATCGCTGACTACAACTCCGCAATGAAAAGCTTTCGGGATGGACAATTCGACAAGAGCCTGAAATTATTTTTAAAACTCAATAAACAGAAGCCACCTTTATTTCTACAAGACAATATACAGTTTGGTCTGGGGTCGGTTTATTACCGTTTAAAAAACTATCCCAAGGCAACAATACATTTTCAAAAGATACTTGATGATTATGCTCGAGGTGATAAAAGGTTTGTTTCTTATTTCATGTTGGGAATCATTCATAATCTCCAAGGAGATAAAAGCCGGGCTGTTTATTTACTTGAAGAAGCCCTTTCTAAAAACCCGCCAGAGAAGATGAAAAATGGTATCCATCGTTTAATTAATGTTATTAACGATGAACCTTCCCATGCCGCAAGTTAATTTCCCAGCTATTGATTTAGATGTCGAAGAGTGGCTGGGAGGCCCCTCAACCAATATCAGCAATGAACTTGGGAGACCCATACTTATAAAAGTGTTTCAGGTCAACTGCCCAGGATGTTTCACCCATGGCATTCCTGAAGCTCTTGAAGTCAGGTCAAGGTTTATAGATTCCCCTTTATTAGTCTGGGGACTCGCCACAGCTTTCGAAGACTTCCATATTAATAATTTTGAAAACCTGAAAAAAATAATCGACTCTGGTGAGTTAGTGGGGGAAACCCATGAGGTTTTAAATGCCAGGGGTCTTTTAACTAATAATCGTCTGGATTACTCTATATCTTTCCCGGTGGCTTGGGACAATGTGGTTCCTTGTCATTCAACCGACTATTTATTGGATGCGCACAACTTTATAAAAAAGGACTTTCCACAATTCGACTCATTCCCCCAAAAAAATCAAAAACTCATTTTGAAACAAGTCATGAATTATTTGAAAGATAAAAAGTTTACGGCAAAATCATTTGAGGCCTACCAGTTACAGGGAACCCCTTCAACTCTGCTAATTGATAAGAATGGGATCTTACGAGGTAAATGGTTTGGTTCCGGTTACGATTTGTTGCCTGAGGTGGAAAAACTTTTATCGTTGTAGTCCTGTGTTATCCTTCCTGAGGACAGGCAATCGGTAATTCCTATGCATAGCAAAATGTGGAGAGTGCCACTTTTATTGTGACCTTGCCCGATTTTTATCAAGCAGGCTGATCAAAGAGTTTAGTTTGCACAAACATCTCCCTAAGTTTTTAAATGCTGACTCGTGGTTTTGGCTCTAAAATTTTCAACCCCAATTCTCTATATAGACGCATATTTTCTTCCTGCAGTTTCGTTTCAAACTCTTCGACTTGTTTAAAGAGCAAGGTAGCCCCTAATATTTTAGATTTTTTCAGGTTGTTGACTGGTTTCGACTTCATATTCAAACTCCAGATTGCTAACTGATTGAATTATATGGCTTTATATTTTAACAATGAATTCTCAGTCCAGGCAACCCTAAAAGACTGATAAATAATGAATTAAATAAATTTCAGCTAATACAGGCATGCTGAATATTTATAATATTGATGCCTGAGTAAGTCAGGATTCTCGGAATAATGGCATTTTTGAGTTTCGAAAGTTTTATCAGAAAAATCGATCAGTTGGAAGAAGCCAATATTCTTATTGCTGCTTTGGAGTTCCGAGTATTCACCCATCTTGGGAAGAGGAGCTTAACCTTTGCAACGATGGCAAAAAAAGCAGGCCTTCAGTCTGAGGGGGCGGAGGCTTTGTTAAATGCTCTGGTTGCCCTGGGTGCCATAAGGAAAA
>JACNKA010000093.1 GCA_014382285.1 Nitrospinota bacterium
CTCACAGGAACAACTATTACTACAATATTACCTCCTTGCAAACATACAAGGGGTATTGCGGGCCCATTCGGTAAGTTCTTCATCGTCTTCGAGAATTTCTTCCGGGACTTCGTAATAGTTTTTCAAGGTCTGCTTGGAAGAAGGTTTGAATGGTTGCATGCCTCTTTCTTTATACGCTTCAACGGTAGATGCATTGGTTTTGAAATACACGCAACCATCGGCGATGATGCCGAAAAATACCCCGTTGCAATACAATCCGAATCCGCCAAACATGGCCTTGCATTCTATCCCGTTTAAGTGATGCAACTGATCCAGTACGTATTCTTTGAATTGGTTTTTAGTGGAATTCACTGCGTCAGGAAGTTTTCAACTCTTTCTCTATTACGCTGTTAATTTCAGGCAGGATGAGTTTCAGGTCTACATTATGCATGCTGGCAGTCTGTTCCACCGTCTCAAAAACCTGGCCGGGGCAGGAGAAACACCCTTCGCCATAATGCGCTTCGAACACTTTTTTGCTGGTCGGGTAAGTCACGATCAAACTACCGACCCGGGTATCGGCCTCGCACATTTTCCCGCGCTCAATTTCCTGCCCGGCTGCCGGAGATCCCTCCGGGTGGGTGGGAGAATCTGAAGATGCTTCTTTAGCAAATACCTTCTGATTGAGTTTTTCAAGAAATGCTACCGAAGGAACTCCGTGTTTTTCGCAGGCCTTGTCGATCGATATCACTCGGGCAAAGGTTTGCCGCGCAGCCGGATTAGCCAAAGCCTGAAAACCGCTTTCAATAAAAACTTCCAGAGCTTTTGGAAACTGGTCAATCACCGGCCCCACTTTCATGTCTCCGGTAATTTTTGTTGGGCGCGGTTCCTCCTTCTCGGGGGAGAGGACAAAATAAAGGTTATAAAACATGATCACAAACGATATTCCGGCGAGGGCAGCAAAAAAGATGAAGAACAACTGGGACATCCCGCCTCCGCGCCAGTCATCGAAACCCTGCACAACCGCCATACCGATGAGACCGACATTCTGCAAAATAAACTGATATTTCATTCCGGCAGGCCAGGGCAATGTTCGTGCGCTGAATCGGGGAAGCACATGATAGGCCACGCCAGATACCATCATGGTCATGAACCCGAGCAGATTCAGATGAATGTGGATAAACCGTAGCGAATGCGAAAGCGAAGGGTTGATGGCCATGGTGATGCCAAGCAAAGCACCAATCACGGCATAGATGAGGCCTGCCTTAATAAATAGTCGTGGGGTATTGTCCATAGCACGTAAGAGATTGTAATGGGTTGAATTATTCCACCGAATAAATCCTGCCCCGCCACTCGGTGCGGGAAAAAACCAGAACCTGAATCATCGAGTTTATCATGATGGCCGCCATCACGACAGCACCAATCGGAAACAGGCAGGCGTTTATGCGGCCCAACCCCAGCTCGTCACAAGTTTTAATCGTTGCCGCTGAAACCATGATGACACCAAGCAGAGAGAACCCCAGCCAGATCAGGCCAGCTCCGGCCACCAAATTCCACCCCAGAATCAGATAAGGTGTCAGCACAAATGCCAACACCATGAAAACATAATAAAGTGCGCGAAAGATCGACCGCTTCATAGCCAGAAACATATTCTTGCGCCAGCCAACCCAGATTTCACGGAACCCGTAATACATGCGAATTGAAAACAAGCGTTTGGCATCGGCGGCAAGAAGTTTGAGTCCGGCATTTTTCAGCCGTTTGGCGATCAACACATCTTCCAGAACATCGGCCTTGCCACCCTCGTGCCCGCCTATGGCTTCGTAGGCAGAACGTTTGAACATCAGAAACGCGCCGAATCCCATCGCGGTTTTGTGATGCAAACTGTTCACTTTTCGGAATCGTGTCAGAGATCCGATAAAACCGAAGATGGTCGGTTGCACCGCCCGCTCCCAAAACGAACCGAACTCGGCTTTCGGCATCAAGGTCAGAGCGTCCAATTTACGTTCCCGCATAGTGAAAACAGCAGTACGCAATGCATGGGGCTCAAAAACAGGGTCCGCATCGGTGAATAATAAAATTTTTCCTTTAGCCTTCTGAAAGGCCTGATGCAAAGCGAAGGGCTTGCCCAGCCAGCCTTGCGGCAAATCTTCTCCGTCCAATGCAATCAAACGAGAGTCTTTTCCTTCCAGTTCGCGAATCACCTCACCAGTACGATCGGTGGAATGGTCGTTCACCACGATCACTTCAAATCCAGGATAATCCTGTTTCAAAAGAGATTCCAGGCAAGCCCGGATTCCCCGCTCTTCGTCCCGTGCGGGAACACAGACTGAAACCATCGGCAGATCATCCAACTTATGGAGAACAGGTTCAAGACGAACCAGGTAAAACATGTTCACCGTCAGGTAAACAATCACCGCCATTATTAGTAGCAGCTGTAAAAATGTTAATATTTGTAGCAAGAGAATTTATCCCCCTCCTCAAAGTGAAGAAAAGAAAAACCAGATGGAGGCCTAAAAATTTGTTATGCTTAAGAAAGATGATTGAATGAGAAAACAGGCTTCATCTAAATAATTAAATAAGTTTATCATATTGCCGTTTCCTGCTTCAGGTTCGTCACTCCGCTCACTAGCTGTTCCCAATCAAATGCTTATGAACAAAACTCCCTTATCTATTTTGATTTTAACCTTTTTTCTCGTTGGGGCTGGCTCTGCAACGGCTCTTTGCATCAAAAACGAAAAAGCCAATTTAAGAAATGGACCCAGCACCAAACACGAAAAACTCTGGCAGGTGTTTCAATACATGCCCTTCAAACTTTTAACAACCAAAGGTGACTGGAAACAGGTAGAAGATTTGGACGGCGACTCTTATTGGGTCCATGCACAGCTCACCACTCAAAAGTATAAATGTGCCGCCATTAAGAACAATAAAACCAACCTCAGAACAGGACCTGGCACCGAACACCCCATGGTGAAATGGGCGCCTGTTGATAAATATTTTTCCATGAAAATCCTCAAAATCGAGAACAACTGGGTACACGTCGAAGACGCCGCAGGCGACAAAGCCTGGATTTACCGTCCTCTTGTTTGGATACAATAACCGCCATCAATGCCCAGGCTTTATAGACCCTACCTGTTTAACTTCAAAAAAAATCTTTATTTCATTCTCAATCAGTATGATAATCGGGCCGAACCTGAAACTTAATTGAATGAGAATCGCTTTATTCCTGGTTCTCAATCCTGATAGGAGTTAGCCATGACCACCACACCCCAACCGCTTTCAGCAGTAACAGAATTTCTCGCCGCCCCACAAAAACTATTGATTGATGGTAAACGTGTCGACGCTGCCAATGGAGAAACCTTTGAGGTTCTGGATCCTTCTAACAACAGTGTCCTGACCCGCGTGCCCAAGGGTGAAAAAGAAGACATTGATCGCGCTGTCAAGGCGGCACGAAACGCCTTCGAAAACGGCCCCTGGAGAAAAGTAACTGTTTCGGAACGGGGCAAGTTGATGTGGAAACTGGCCGACTTGATCGAACAGCGTACCGAAGAGTTCGCGCAACTGGAAACTCTGGACAATGGAAAACCACTATCCATCGCCCGCGCTGCAGATGTACCGCTCACGGTTGATCACTTTCGCTATTACGCCGGAATGACAACGAAGATTCATGGTGAAACGGTTGACATCTCCGTCCCCTATGCACCGGGTGCCGATTTTCTTGATTATACTTTACGGGAACCTATGGGTGTTGTCGGGCAAATCATTCCCTGGAACTTTCCCCTGCTCATGGCGACGTGGAAACTGGGCGTGGCTCTGGCAACAGGCAATTGCGTGATTTTAAAACCGGCAGAGCAGACACCGTTATCCGTTTTGTATCTTGCTGACCTGTTTGCCGAGGCGGGCTTTCCTGATGGAGTGGTCAACATCATCTCCGGGTTCGGCGATGCCGGCGAGGCTCTTGCCCGTCATGACGATGTTGATAAAATTGCCTTCACCGGGAGCACTGAAGTCGGGCATGAAATTATCAAATCTTCGGCCGGAAATATAAAACGGGTGTCTCTCGAACTGGGTGGCAAGTCTCCCAGTATCGTGTTCCCCGATGCCGATCTTGACATGGCCGCTCAGGGAGTCGCGGGGGCTATCTTTTTTAACCACGGACAATGTTGCGCGGCAGGCTCACGTCTTCTGGTGCATAAAAATATTTATGAAGAACTGATCGGGCGAGTTTCTGAACTGGCTGAAAACATCAAAATCGGACCGGGGATGTGTACAGACACAGAGATGGGGCCACTCGTATCACGCGAACAGCAGGAACGTGTATTGGGTTATATTCGTTCCGGAAAACAGCAAGGCGCCATAACCCGCGCTGGAGGTAACACTCCGGGAAATGAAATGGAATCGGGATGTTATGTTCAGCCTACAGTTTTTGACAATGTTACGCCAGAGATGAAAATCGTGGCGGAAGAAATTTTTGGTCCAGTCCTGGTCGCCGCACCGTTTGAAGACCTCGATGCCGTCATCGCTCGAGGTAACGACACCATTTACGGTCTGGCAGCCAGTGTGTGGACCGGAGACGTCAATAAGGCGCACAAGGTCGCCAAAGGTCTTAAGGCTGGCACAGTGTGGGTGAACTGCCACAATATTTTCGATGCGGCGGCACCTTTCGGAGGCTTCAAGCAAAGTGGATACGGTAGAGACATGGGCATTCATGCTATGGAAAATTATACCCAGGTCAAAAACGTCATCCTCCAACTGCACTAGGCGTGCAGCCAACTAGCTATACTTTTATATGGCCAGGAAAAATTATCCTGGCTTTTCAGGAAGAATAGATCGCCGCGCTCATTTTAGTCGCTCGCAGCGATGACGAATAGAATGATAACTCATGCAAATCTTCTCGCAAAAGCAATGTCTTTTATTTGCGGGCAACGAGCTATGATGGCTTGACAAGCTATTGCTCATTCGCCACATGCGTAGTGCAGGGAATGCGGATTTTGAAGCGGGTGCCCACACCCAGCTTGCTTTCAACCTCGATACCGCCTTTATGAGCTTCGGCAATGTGTTTGCAGATGCTGAGTCCCAGCCCGCTACCGCCTTCATCGCGTGACCGGGCTTTATCCACCCGGTAAAATCGGTCAAAAATAGATGGCAGGTCTTTTTCGGGTATTCCAATGCCGGTATCCTGTATCGACAACAAGGCGAACCCCGCCTCCGCCAGCAAAGAGACTTTCAGTTCACCACCTGGTTGCGTGTATTTAATCCCGTTGTGTAGAATATTCCAAATCATTTGCCGGAGACGCACCTCATCTCCACTGATTTTCACCGACTCCAAAAATGCGATGATGATGGAAATATCTTTATCACCCGCCAACACTTCAGCATGCCTGCACACTTCCTCCACTAGATCTTTCAGATCCATCGGCTTGCAATTGAGAAGAATCTGATTTTCGTCGGATCTTGACAGGACGAACAAATCTTCCAGCACTTTCGACATATAATTGATCTCTTCGAGATTACTGATGATCACTTCCTGATATTCTTTCGGGTCACGCGGTTTACTCAGTATCAATTCGTTTTGCCCCTGCAAAACCGTCAACGGTGTCCTCAATTCATGCGAAGCGTCACTGCTGAATTGACGCATCTGAGCAAAGGAGTTTTCCAGTCGATCCATCATTTCATTAAAAGTTAAAGCCAACTGACCCAACTCATCTTTCACTTTGAATACGGGAATACGCTGGCTCAACTCCTGTCCCTGCCCAATATCCCTGGCGGTTTGAATGATTTTGGATATAGGTTTCAAAGCTCGCCGGGCCAGAAATCGCGCCAACAGTGTAGCCCAAATAAGCACCGTGGGAACAGCGGTGAACAGAAATATCCGCAAGTTGCGCAGAGTTTCCCGAACTGATTCCAGTGAGGTCCCTACCTGAACCAGGTTCGCCAGTTTTTTTTCTCGCAGAATGGGCATGGTGATAACCCGGATGGGGTGCTTGCCATCCACGAGAAATGTTTCGTAGGAGTTTTTTCCCTTGAGGGCCTCGGCATAAGCCACTTGAGATAATGGAAACTTGGAAGCATCAATATTGTTTGACCGAGACCCGACATTGCCGGAACCATCGTAGATTCTGTAAAACTTGTTGAGGTCGCCAGCTCCCATGAACTGCTTAAATAACTGGTCGAGTCCGGGTAATGGAGAACGATTGAATTTCATCACTGCCGAGGCAGCAACAACGGTAGCCGAAACCGTCAAGGAGTTATCGACACTTTCATAGAGACGTTTGGAAAGAAAATAATTAAGGAAAACGCTGAATAAAATGAGGATGATGCCCAGTAATAAGATGTACCAGGCAGTCAATCTGGAACGAATGGATTGGAAAGCCATAGCTATTCTTTCATGATGTATCCAACGCCCCGGAGAGTATGTAAAAGCTTTTGGGAGTAGTTTTTGTCGATTTTCTTTCTTAAATGATTGACGTAAACATCGATCACATTGGTGAAGGTATCAAAATTATAATCCCAGACATGCTCGGCGATCATCGTTCTCGTCAGCACCTTCCCTTGATTTCGCAAGAAATATTCAAGCAAGCTGTATTCTTTCCCAGTCAGTTCGATTTCCTGATTTTGGCGTTTCACTTTGTGGCTGACAAGATCCAGAGTCAAATCGGCGATCTCCAGTGTCGTCTGGACTTCGGCTTTTCCTCTTCGGAGCAGGACACGAATTCTTGCCAAAAGCTCCGAAAATGCAAAGGGCTTGGTCAGGTAATCATCGGCTCCCAGGTTGAGGCCGGTCACTTTGTCTTCTACGGAATCTTTAGCGGTGAGGAGAAGGATGGGGGTTTCGATTTTCCGAGCTCTCAGGGTAGATAAAACTTCCAGCCCGTCAATTTTAGGGAGCATGAGATCCAGAATAATCAGGTCGTACTGATTCTGTTCGCCAAGAAGCAACCCCTCTTCCCCATCGGGTGCGACATCCACAGCGTAGGTTTCCTCTTCAAGGCCTTTTTTAATAAAGCCGGAAACCTTTTTTTCATCTTCTACGATCAATATACGCATTTAGCCATCCCATTTTTTTTGCACCTTATGAAGCTCAATTTCTCCTTTCAACATTTCCACATGTTTTTCACAATCCTTTTGGATTGCAAAATACATGGCCCGGCAACTTTCATCATTGGCATCAATCATGGCCTGCTTGCATATTTTCACAGCCTCGTGGGAAGCCTCCAAGGCCTTCAGAATGTTATCGTTGAATTTTTTACTCATTCTCGATCCTGGGTGATAATTATTGCGGTTTTCATTCTACCATTAATTTTATGTTGTTGAAGGGCTAATCCGGGACACATCCGGCCTTCATGCCCTGAAGGAGTACACGGCTAGTGGTCAGTCAGTTCCCGTTCAAAGAGAAGTTTCACTAAAATAATCCCTAATGCCACCCCGATAATGGGCAGGGCGTTGATCAATTCGAGCAGGTATTTCCCCAGAAATCCGAAATTCTTGATCAGGTACTGGGCAAATTTCACCCCCGCCTGATCCAACCAGTAAAAAATAAGGTTGATGCCCATTCCGCAGACAAAACCGATAAAACCCCCAAAACCATAATATGCATATTTCATAATTGTTTTCTACCTACGCAACGCATCGATTCAACTGGAAAAGTCTGTCAGACTTGGACTATGATAGTAAAAAATACCATTATCGACCCTATTATACATACCTTGGTTCCATATTTTATAATCATTGAGGAATAAAATGCGCCTCGCAAACAAGACAGCCATCATCACCGGCGGCGGCTCTGGCATAGGTCAAGCCTCCGCCAGAGCCTTCCACAGGGAAGGCGCTAATGTGGTTTTATTTGGTCGGAGAAAACACAAACTAGAGGAAACTGCTCAGGGACTGGGGTCTCGAGTTCTGACGGTCGAGGGAGATATGACCCGGATCGAAGATCTGAACCGGCTGGTTCAGGAAACCCAGAGCACATTCCAGCACATCGACATACTGGTCAACAATGCCGGAATTTTCAAAGGGGCGCCCCTGCACGAAATTTCTGATGAACAGTATGATGAAATGATGAACGTCAATATGAGGGCCATATTCCAGTTGAGCCGCAAGGTGCTCCCTGTGATGATGGAGCAAAAAGGTGGAAGCATCATCCACATCAGCTCCATTCTCGGCATCATTGCAGTGCCTCAGGTGGCGGCTTATAACATTTCCAAAGGAGCCCTGAATCAACTCAACCGGTCCATCGCTGTGGAATATGGCAGTTATGGCATCCGCTCCAACTCCATTTGCCCCGGCCTGATAGCAACCGATATGACCGCCGACATTATGAACGATGAGACGCTGATGCAGGAATGGAGCAAGGATTATCCGATTGGTCGGTTTGGAAAACCTGAGGATGTGGCGAACGCCTGCCTCTTTTTAGCCAGCGATGAGTCATCTTTTATCACGGGCACGGTTCTTCCGGTAGATGGCGGTTTCACAGTTCATTAACCACTCGGCGTGGAGCCAGCGTGCAATAACTATTGCTGGCGAGCAGAAAGAGCTTTTGCCCGCAAAATAAAGACATTACAAATTACCAGCAGAGGTTCGACAGTGCTTGACGGAACACGCTCAGGTGATTAAAATCATAGCCACTTGAAAACTTCAACATACGTCAACCCTGTAGACAATACGGTTTGAGAATACGGATTCACTTATGAAGTACGAAACTGTCATTGGGCTGGAAGTTCACGTCCAGATCAAAACCAAAACGAAAATATTCTGTTCCTGCTCCACTGAATTCGGCAAACCCCCGAACTCGAGCACTTGTCCCATCTGTCTGGGGATGCCCGGAGTTCTTCCCGTTTTAAATAAACGGTTTCTCGATTTCTCCATGAAGGCCTGCCTTGCAACGCATTGCACAATTGAGCCAATGAATCGTTTCGCGAGAAAAAACTATTTTTACCCCGATCTGCCCAAGGGTTATCAAATTTCCCAAATGGCACACCCTTTGGGAACAAACGGATTCATCAACATTTATGTCGATGGCACAAAAAAAAGAATCGGGTTGACCCGCATTCATATGGAAGAAGATGCTGGGAAACTGATTCACGGAGAAAACCTGGGAAGTCCTGGAAAGAGCTATGTCGACTTTAATCGCACCGGCGTACCCTTGTGCGAGGTGGTCAGCGAGCCCGACATGCGGTCGCCGGAAGAAGCCCGGGCCTACCTGACCGAGTTGAAATCCATTTTAGAGTACACTGAAGTCAGCGATTGCAATATGGAAGAAGGAAGTCTGCGCTGTGACGCCAACGTTTCCATTCGTCCCATCGGACAAAAAGAGTTTGGAACCCGCACAGAATTGAAGAACCTCAATTCCTTCAAGTTCGTGCAAAAGGCTATTGAGTATGAAGTGAAACGGCAAACGAAGATTTTGGATCAGGGAGAGAGCGTGAAACAGGAAACCCGACTTTATGATTCAGACCGAGACGAGACCTTCACGATGCGAAGCAAAGAAGAAGCCCACGATTACCGCTATTTCCCCGATCCGGACCTGGTTCCCATTATGATTGATGACGCATGGGTGGAAGAAATTCGTAAAACGATTCCTGAACTTCCCGAACAGAAACGAGAGCGTTTCGTCAGCAGTTACGAAATCCCCGAATATGACGCGGGGGTTTTAACTTCCTCGAAACCTCTGGCAGATTATTTCGAGCAGTGCGCTACCCAGTTTCCGCAACCTAAAATCATCAGCAACTGGGTGATGGGAGACCTGTTGCGAGAACTAAAAAAGGACGGCGGGAACATTGCAGAGTGCCCGGTTTCGCCCTCTGCACTGGTAAACCTGCTTAAACTAATCGATTCGGGAACGATCAGCGGAAATATCGCCAAAGGGGTTTTTGAGGAAATGTATCAGACGCAAAAACCTGCTGACCAAATCGTTGAAGAAAAAGGGCTCAAACAAATCACCGACAGCTCAGCCATAGAAAAAATCGTGGATGAGGTCATTCAGGCCAACCCCAGTCAGGTTGAAGAACTCAGGGGAGGAAAAGACAAGGTACTCGGTTTTCTGGTCGGTCAAATCATGAAGGCGAGCAAGGGCAAAGCCAACCCAGGCATGGTCAATAAATTACTAAAAGAAAAAATAGGCCAATGACTAAATCAATCTTCTATCCATTCAAAATCAAAGGTTTGAAATCCATCACCTTAATAACACTATTTCTTCTAATGGGCATTCTGAGTTCGAGCGTTCTTGCGGCACCTATAGAATCCAACGACAAGCGTTTTTCAGATAATGGCGATGGCACGATCACGGACACCAAAACCAGCCTGATGTGGATGAAAAAAGATTCCTATTTACATTCCGGACACTGGCTCAGTTGGCCGGGGGTTCACGATTACGTTCGGCAACTCAACGATGAAGGGTTTGCCCAATACATCGACTGGCAATTGCCCACCACGGAGGAACTTAAAACCCTCTACGAACCAGAAAAGGTGAACAGCTCCCAGGCAGGAAAAGAAATGAAAATACACATCGATCCCATATTTGAGAAAAATGGCAGCGGCTCCCTGTGGTCGGCAGAGGGAAATGGCCGCTACAACGCACTTGGAGTGGTTTTCAATACTGGCGCGATATTTAATAGCAACAAAAAATCCCGTTCACGAAAGGCCACTCGGGCCGTGCGAATCAATACGAACTAATACAGCCTTGAGGCAGAAAACTAAAAATGATATCTCTTAAAAAAGTAATATTAGCAACTCTCTTATTCCTGGCAACCGTTGCTCCCGCAAACGCAACCTACCCTTCGCTGGATATAGCGCACTGGGACCTTTCTGTCTCCAATGATAGAAATGACCCGGACTACCAGAAGGTTCGGGAGCTGGTTTCACAAAAACAATTTGACGAAGCCCTTGCTATTCTTGACGGAAAAATAACTAATCAGCCCAAAGAAGCCACTCCTGAAATTCTAAAAGCGGTGATTTTAAATGAAAAAGATACGCCCCTGAAGGCTCTGGAAGTTCTGCTGACCGGATTTACAAAGGAGCGCCAGCACCCGGGCATGCATTTCGCCTTCTGCCAGATCCATCGCAAACTCGGCAACGGTCTGATTTCTGAAAAAGCATGTATCATCGCCGCCCAGCAACACAATAAAGATCCTTTGGCGCATTATGAGTTTGCTCTAACCCTGATGGCTCGTGGCAAGGCGAAAGAAGCCAACAAAGAGTTGGCGGAAAGCGCCAGGCTGGACCCCAAAAATTCCACATATCCTTATGAACAGGGGATGGTTTTAAATTACCTGAACCAGAATGCTGAGGCTGAAAAATCTTTCAAGCAGGCGTTTTCAATCGACAAAGATAATGTTGAAGCGGCTTACCAACTCGCTTACCTGTATGCCAAGCGGAATGACAAGGAACAAGCAGAGTTTTATATTAACCATATTCTGGACAACCATCGGGATCACCCCAAGGCAAAGGCGGCTAAACTACTCAAAGAATACATTCATAAAAATTCTACAGAAAAATTGCCTTTGAAAGTTGTCCCCGGGCAGTATCATATGAGCCGATCCAAATCACTTTACCAGTCCAAACAATACGGTTTATGCCTCATTGAAGCAGAAACCGCCGCCCGCCTGAGTCCCGATGACCTGCAAGTCCAGGAGATTCTTGTCGGACTCCATAGCCTTTTTTTGCGGTTGGACATGGCCGAAAAATCCGTCGAGAAGTTTATTGAATACGCCAAAGGCGATGACAAGCTTAAGAGCCGGGGATACCAGGAACTGGCCGACATAGAAGTTCTTCGAGGACACCTGAGCAAAGCCAAAGAACTATACGAAAAGGCCAAGAGTCTGGGAGACCCCAATGGAATTGCCAAGGCCTCGTTGGAGGAATTTCCTGAGAAAATTGATTCAACGGAGCGACAACCGCTAAACCCAAATGCTTTGTTCATCAACCCTATCGATGCACTGAACAGAAAGGGCGAGATTTTTGCTCATTTCGGATTGTACCAACGCGCCTTGGGAATTTATTCTATGGTTTTAAGAATGGACCCGGCCAACCTCACCGCTCTGCTCAATACCGCCACCGTAAATTATAAAAAAGAAAAGTATAACCGGGTCATTTCTATTCTGGAAAGATTGTTTGTCATTCATCCCAACCATGAGAACATCATCGCCCACCGGTTACTGCTGGCTCGCTCTTACGTTATGAAAGGGGATCTTGGGGACGGGATCAAAAACCTTGAAATTGTTATAAAAATGAACCCTGGAGTGAAAAAAATCATCACCTCAGACCCAACATTCGAGAAGTTGAGGGCTCTGGAATCATTTAGAACTTTAGTTCAGTAGACCCAATTTTTGGCCCTTCGCTCAGTAAAAAGTTAAGTTTGACTTTAAATTTTCGTTCCTGTCTAATGCACCAAAATTTGGTAAAAATCCCACGAACCCAAGCTACGGGGGAGCCTCACATGACCAATATCGAACAAACATCCAAAAGCTGGAAAAAATTTTCAGTTTCCATGACTTTTCTCGCATTAATCTTTTTCCTGATTCAAACCCCAAAAACTTTTGCCGCTGATATTTGCAAGGACGGACTGAAGGAATTACAAGAAAGCCAGGGTGTCATACAATCCAAAGGAGGGATTTGGGGGTACCTTGAAAAATCGTCCACTCTGAGGGACAAGTCTATAGTTGGACTGCAAGTTGACGGCAAACTGCAGCGCCTGATTGTTTCTTTTGAAAACCTTTGCGACGAAGGAAAAAACCCGACCCCAAAGCTGCATGGTTTAATTTTAGGCCTGATCGGGGATGCAAGGATGATTTTCAACAAAGATGCTGACCGACAACCCAAAGAAAAGGTCTTGGAAAAGCTGAGCAGTCTAAAGAAAAATATTGATGAACTGCAGGACCAACTTCCTAACTGAACAATCATGGCTGAATTGAAAGAAGGAAATAAAGCGCCAGACTTTACGGCCATTGACCAGAACGGGGAAAAAGTCAAACTCAGCTCTTTTAAAGGTAAAAAGAATGTCGTGCTTTATTTTTATCCTAAAGACATGACTCCCGGATGCACCACGCAAGCTTGCAACTTCCGCGACCAGCACAAAAAATTCAAAAATACCGCCATCCTCGGCGTGAGCATCGACTCAACCGAACGGCACCAGAAGTTTATAGCGAAATACGACCTTCCCTTCACCCTCATTGCAGACACAGACAAAAAAGTAGTGCAAAAATATGGTGTCTGGCAAGAAAAAAAGCTCTACGGGAAATCCTTTATGGGGATTGTTAGAACCACCTTCATCATTGATAAGACGGGAGCGATCCAAAAAATATTCCCCAAGGTCAAAGTAAAAACCCACATTGAAGACGTACTCACCGCATTGAAGGAAATCGACAAAGCTACGCCGTGAGGAAAATCCAGCCGACACTAATAGGCTTTGCAATTATTGACCTAGGGGTCCAGCGTCACGCTCGCGGCCATTAATTTCTCTATCTGCTTTACAGTTTTAGGGATCTTGCTGGAAAGGTTCAGACAACCGTTTGCCGTTATCACAAGATTGTCCTCGATGCGGATGCCTATCTTTTCGTCATAGTTTTTTCCGTTCAGGCGCAGACGAAACTCCCCATACAACCCAGGCTCATTGCTGATCATCCAGCCCGGTTTCATAGGCTCCTGAAGATAATTGCGGAAGGGGTCTCCATCATGTTCCTGTTCGCCCATCAAGTGCCCCACCCCGTGCGGCCTTCCCTTATACTGCAGTTTAAGCTTGCCCCCTATCGCCTTGAAGTCGCGCTCGAGTCCATCATTGACCTTACCCCAGCATACAGTGTTCAACTCATCCATAGTCATTCCAGCCCGCGCCTTTTTCTCAACCGCAATCTGAGCTTTCAAAACAATTTCATAAAGTATTTTCTGCATGGGATTGAACCGTCCCGACACGGGAAACGTTCGAGTGATATCAGCATGCATGGTCATCCAGCGCACGCCAAAATCAATCAGCATCATTTCATTCTTTGAGAAATTATCATCGTTCTTAGTGTAATGGAGAGTGGTCGCGTTGACGCCTGATGCCACGATGGACGGATAACTTAGACCAAAAGGCGTGTTCATCAACATCTGGCCTTCGAGGAATCCCTGCACCTGACATTCATTTTTAAATTTGCGCAAATTTTTCAACATGACCTTATAACCGCCATTAGTTATATCCTGGGCATTCCGGGCATTGGCAATGTCATATTTATCCAGCGGCAAACGCAGTTCGAAATGATTCTTCATGATATTTTTTAAGGCACTTTTTGGAGCCTTCCAGGAACGCAACCAGCCTTCGAGTTTCTTTTTGAAATCAAAATTATGATCTGTAGTGATGTTGATGACTTTACCTTTGCGAGTGCCTTCCAGCCAGAGCGTCCCCAGCGTTTTTTTCTTCTGCTTCTTAAACCGCTCTTTCAGGACATCCTTGAATTCACGGATATCACGGACATCCTGAATTCCTGTAACCGACCGCACTTCCTTCAAGCTTTGTTCATCCCCAACACCAAAGCGAACCCCCTCCCAAAACTCCAGAATCCTGTCCTTGCCATCCACGAATAAAATTTCGTTCGACACTTTTGAGGCCGGGTCCAGCAACAGGATGACGTTATTCTGGTTAATGCCGGTCAAATGCATCATTGCCGGTTCCTGGTAAGTGGGGCTATAAGCGTAGGACCATGTCGTTTTTCCTCCCGGCCCATAGGGCACTCCGGTAATCGCCATGAGCTGGCCTTCCTTCGCCATCAACTTTTTTCTTCTCTCACGAAACCTTCGCTTGGCAAAAGCTCCCGCTCCTCCATCACGAAATATTCCTGTATGAACTTTTTTCAAGGTCTTCATAAATTTTATTTTTTAAATCCCGTTTTTTATTTGCAAAGTATAATACTATAAGCAGGTTCGCGACCCAACCCCATTCAAGAATTATTAAAAAACAAATTCTCTCTTTTATGTGCGGAAGATATACGCTAGCCAAACCTTTAAAGCTCATCGAATCTCACTTCGGCCCCCTCCATATCAACCTGGAGTATCGCCCGAGCTACAATATTGCTCCCAGCCAGCTATCCCCGGTAGTCATCAACCCTTCAGGACAAAGAGAATTGACCGCAATGAAATGGGGATTGGTGCCACCCTGGGCAAAGGATGAGAAAATGAAACTCATCAACGCCCGGTCAGAAACTGCACACGAAAAGCCCAGCTTCAAAAACTCCCTGAGAAGACAGCGGTGCCTGATTCCTGCGGATGGTTTTATGGAATGGCATGGAACTGAAAAACAACCTTGCTATATATACTTTAAAAATCAGGCTCTCTTCGCCTTTGCTCGACTTTGGTCGACCTTGGACAACCCCTAAGGCCCGAGCTTTAACACCTATTCCATCCTGTCGACCCCGGCCAACGAAAAGACGGGCCCGCATTATACAAGGATGCCCGTCCC
>JACNKA010000006.1 GCA_014382285.1 Nitrospinota bacterium
GAGGGTCAGAGGATGTGTAGAATCAGTTGGTCGTTCGGCGTCCTTCCTTCCTACGGCTGGCCTGCTGTTATTCTTCTCCCTGCCCTGCTTTCTGTTCGTTAAAGATCCTGAGACCGGGCGAGCCACTCCCCCTGTCCGTTTTAAAGAAGCGTTCAACACACTCAAGCAAACTTTTCTTCGCGCCCGGCAATACCGCTCTCTGTTTCGATTTATCCTCATTCACTTTCTGGTCCTCGATGCGGTCAACACCATCATTGCCTTCATGGCGGTTTATGCCAGCAAAGTGATCGGATTCACGGGCAGCCAGATCACAAGTTTTCTGATCTGCTCAACTGTGGGCGCAATGATCGGATCAGGGATCATCGGCATTCTAGTCAAGCATAAAGGGGTCATCTGGTCTTACTGGCTGGTGTTGGGGCTCTGGATCGCCGCCCTCTCCCTGGCCGCTATAAGTCAAAGCGAGGCCCTGTTCTGGTTCGTGGGTCCTATCGCCGGAGTGGGCATGGGTGGGGTTTGGGTGGTCAGCCGGGCTTTCATCATAGAACTCTCACCGCCTGAAAAAGTCGGGGAGTTTTTCGGATTGTATGGGATGGCGGGCAAGGCAGCATCGATTTTGGGCCCGATGTTATGGGGAGGAGTGGTCTGGGCTCTCGACACAACAGAAACGCTTAAATACCGGATCGCAGTAACGGTACTGCTGGGCATCGTGGCTGTGGCGGCCTTCCTCTTTCGCGACCTGACCCGACAACTACAACGTTAACAAATCGGTTGACATTGATAGGTTGAATGATTAGTTTTAGGGGTATCTCATTGAACTTCAAATTCCTGAATATTCGTTGAAAGCACCGTAGAGAAAGGGTAACACCGATGGCACGATTCGTTTCCTTGAGCTTATACTTTATCCTGTTTGGCGCGGGACTCCTGATTTCCGCCAATCCCGCAAAAGTCTGGGCTCATTCTGGTCATAAACACGATGAACTGAAAATCAAACTTCCAAAAGTAGTGGCTCAGGTTAACGGAGAAAATATCAGCGGAGATGTTATTTCCCGCGAATTAAAAAAAGCCGCACAGCAATACAAAAAACGTGGCATGCCCCTCAATGCGGAACAGGAAAAATCTGCGGCTAAAAAATTGATCGACGACGAAATCGGACGCACCTTGCTCGTCTTGAAAGCCAAAGAATCGGGAATCACCATCACAACGGAAATGATGGAAAAACGGATTAAGGAAGTGAAAGCCAAATTCCGCTCAGATGCCATTTTCGAACATAAACTCACTGACCAGGGCTTGACTCTCGACCAATATAAAGCAGAGCTTGAAACCGATTTATATATGGATCAGATCATCAAAAAAGAGATCGAACCTAAAATCAAGGTCCCTGAAAAAGAAATCCTTGATTATTATGAAAAAAATAAAAACAAGTTCACCAGCCCGGAAAAAGTGCGGGCCAGCATCATCTTGTTGAAATTCAATCCCTCACAGGGAAAAGCCGGAGAACAAAAGATCCTGAAAAAATTCGAGTCCATTCTCGACCAACTCCGCAATGGAACCGATTTTTCCGCAATGGCCAGGAAGTTTTCTCAAGACAGCCTGGCTCCCAAAGGCGGAGACTTGGGGTTCTTCACCAGAAAGCAAATGCTTCCGGCTTTCAGCAACAGGGCTTTTAAAATGAAGAAGGATGAAATCAGTGACATCTTCCGCACCGGACACGGATTTCACGTGCTGAAAGTCACCGACAAAAAATCGGCAGGGACCAGCCCTTTTGCGGATGAGAAGGAAAAAATCATGAACTTCCTCAGCCAAAAGAAAAGTTCAAAAGCTACTCAGGACTACATCGAAGCTCTGAAAGAGCAGGCAAAAATAAAAATCTATTTCTAAGAACATCTAATTTGAGGATTTAAAGATGAAAAAAATTCTGAATCTTATTTGTTTTTCTATAGCAGGAATTTTTATGGCACTGTCTTTTTCTGGCTGTGCAACAGTCGTGACTTCCGCGGCACAAAAAGCATGGGAAAACCGTAGCACCGAAGATCAGGTTACCGACTCAAAAATTCATACTGGAATTCTGGATAAATTAAAGAATAAAGACAAAGGTCTGCTTCTGGATGTGAATGTAGATGTCTGGGAACAAAGAGTGATGCTTACAGGAACCCTGGATGATTCGGGAGTGCGCTCTGAAGTTGAAAGTCTTGCCAAACAAGATTCGCGTATAAAAATTCTTCACAACCATATTCAGGTAGTGTCAAAGGCCGAGAAAGAAGCGCGGCGCAAACAGAAAGCAGAAGGCGGTGACGAAAAGAGCGGGGCAGGTCAAGCTGTCAATGATTTCTGGGTCGAGACAAAAATAAAAGCACAATTGTTGACGCAGTCAAATGTCACCTCCGTCAACTATTTCTATCGCTCGGTTTTGAACCATGTATATGTGATTGGCAAAGCTGACAACGACCCTGAGAAAAGCATGGTTCTTTCGATCAGTCGTGCTACGGAAGGAGTCAAATCAGTTCAGGAATACATTGCTGTTTCTGTTGATTACTAACATTCACCCGAAAAAACGCCTGAAATTATCCTCTCCCGTCCGGGAGAGGAGTGAGCCGGCAAGCAAAGAGTGCTCAAAAAGAATTATTTTTTCTTGGATTTCCCGCCATCAATCTGGTTGAGCTTGCGTTTAACGGTTTTTTGTTTGTCCTTGTCGAAATCGACCTTCAGATAAACCGTCTTAAGAAATACCTTATCTACTGTGGCCTCTTTTTTCTTTCCAGCAAAATCAATTTTAATCTTGTCTCCCACTTTCATAGCTTCACCCCTCACTAAAAACCATTAATCTGCACATAACAGTATTTCTACCGTCATAACAACCGCTGTGTTTTGAAAAAATTGAGATTAGAGGAAAATATCCAGCGAGTCAATGTTTTCTTCACCTGCTAAGGGCCTTTCCAGCCGAGACAACTCTTAGCTTGCACAATCGAGCTATACCCCTTGTATGTTTGCAAGGAGGTAATATTGTAGTAATAGTTGTTCCTGTGAG
>JACNKA010000174.1 GCA_014382285.1 Nitrospinota bacterium
TCGCTCGCCCCTGAGTAGCCGACCGAAGATCGGTGGAATACCCAAACATTCCAGACAAAGGAACGTCAGCTCGAATCACTTTAGCGCCGGCACGATCCGCAAGATCCCTGATCTTGCCGCGCTTGGAATTCAACTTGCCGATAACATCACCCATAAACTCCTCAGGCGTTACGACCTCCACATCCATAACCGGCTCCAGCAATTGAGGAGCTCCTTTTTTACAAGCATCCCGAAAAGCCATGGAAGCACAAATCTTGAACGACATCTCAGAAGAATCGACATCATGATACGATCCGTCCAGCAACGTCACCGAAACATCCACCGTGGGATACCCACACATAATGCCCCGACCCATCGCCTCCACGACGCCCTTCTGAACAGCAGGGATAAACTCACGAGGAATAGCACCCCCAACAACCTTATTCACAAACTCAAAACCGGATCCAGCCTCTCTCGGCTCAACCCTGATCACAACATGACCATACTGACCTCGACCACCGGTCTGCTTGATATACTTGTTTTCGTGTTCGACAGCCTTGGTAATAGTTTCCTTGTAAGCCACCTGAGGCTTGGACACATCCACATCCAGGGAAAACTCGCGACGCATCCGGTCAACCAGAATCTCAAGATGCAATTCGCCCATTCCCGAAATAACCGTCTGATTAGTTTCTGGATCAACACGAACCTTAAACGTAGGATCCTCCTGAAGAAGCTTGACAAGACAATCAGAAAGCTTGTCCTGCTCCGCCTTGGTTCTGGGCTCAATGGCAACAGAAATAACCGGCTCCGGAAACTGGATCGCCTCAAGAACAATTGGATTATCCTGATCACAAAGCGTATCCCCGGTATAAGTCTTCTTCAATCCGACGATCGCCGCGATATCACCCGCCCGCACCAAATCAACCTCTTCACGCTTATTCGCATGCATCCTCAAGATCCGACCTACACGCTCTCTCGCATTTTTTGTCGAATTGTAGATATAGGAACCGCTGGTCAACTGACCGGAATAGACTCGCACAAATGCCAACTGACCCACAAAGGGATCGGTCATAATCTTAAAAGCCAGCGCCGAAAGAGGATCAGTAGAATCCAGTTTGCGAGCTTCTTCTTTCTGAGTGTTCGGGTTGGTGCCAGTGATAGATTTGAGCTCCTGTGGGGAGGGAAGATAAAGGACAACAGCGTCTAGAAGTTGCTGCACACCTTTATTCTTGAAAGCAGCGCCACATAAAATCGGAGTGAACTTGTTTTCCAAAGTTCCTTTTCTCAAGGCCGCGATTATTTCTTCCCGCGAAATCTGTTCTCCACCGAGAAATTTCTCCATGATTGCGTCATCCGCATCCGAGGCCGACTCAATCAGCTTCTCCCTATACTCATCCGCCTCATCCCGATACTCTGCCGGGATATCCACGACATCAAAAGTTTCGCCTTTATCCTTCGTATCCGAATACACATTGGCCTTCATATCAACCAGGTCAATCACACCAAGAAAACCAGCCTCAGCCCCCAAAGGCAACTGAATTGGAACAGGAGAAGCCCCTAGCTTTTCCACCATCTGCGCAATACAACCTAGAAAATCTGCCCCGGCACGATCCATCTTATTAACAAAGCAAATTCTGGGAACCTTATACTTAGTAGCCTGACGCCAGACAGTCTCAGACTGAGGCTCCACACCACTAACAGCATCGAATACACCCACAGCTCCATCGAGAACCCGCAAAGACCTTTCGACCTCAGCCGTAAAATCTACATGACCAGGCGTATCAATTATATTGACCTGATGATCCTGCCAGAAACAAGTTGTTGCCGCAGAGGTAATTGTAATACCCCGCTCCTGCTCCTGCTCCATCCAATCCATCGTGGCATTACCGTCATGCACCTCGCCAATTTTATGGCTCTTACCCGTATAATACAGAATGCGCTCGGTCGTTGTCGTCTTACCGGCATCGATATGAGCTATGATCCCTATATTTCGGGTTTTCTCAGGCTGTAGTTTCTTACTCATCTTAAGGAATTAATCTCCAATTACCAACGGTAATGAGCAAAGGCCTTATTCGCCTCCGCCATACGGTGAACTTCTTCTTTTTTCTTAACCGCTCCGCCAGAGTTTCCAAAGGCATCCATAATTTCGCCGGTCAATTTTTCAGACATCGACCTACCCGAACGCGCCTTGGCGTTCTGTATCATCCACCGAATACTAAGCGCCTGCCTACGACTCTCCTTAACCTCAACAGGAACCTGATAGGTGGCACCACCAACCCTTCTAGACCGAACCTCCAACAGAGGCGCCGCATTCTCCACCGCTTTACGAAAAACCCGCAAAGGCTCTTCCTTGCTCTTCTCAGCAACACTTTCCAGCGCCTTATAAAGAATGCTCTCCGCCTTCCCCTTCTCACCCCTGCGCAAAATGCAATTGATGAAACGAGCAACCAGCAGATCGTTAAATTTAGGATCAGGAGTAATCTTTCTTTTCTGAGCTTCTCTTCGTCTTGCCATAATAGTTATCTAATATTATTTTTTAGGTTTTTTCGTGCCATACTTGGATCTGCTCTGCATCCGATTTTCCACCCCAAGCGTATCCAAACTCCCCCGAACCACATGATATCGAACCCCGGGCAAATCCTTAATTCGGCCCCCGCGGATCATCACAATAGAATGCTCCTGCAGATTATGACCCACACCAGGAATATAAGTGGTCACTTCCATCCCGTTAGTCAACCTCACCCGAGCCACTTTCCTGAGAGCGGAGTTGGGTTTTTTAGGTGTCGAAGTGTAAACTCGCACACAAACTCCCCGCTTTTGCGGACACGATTTTAAAGCTGGACTATCACTTTTTCTAACCGGCGTTTTGCGACCGGTTTTCACTAACTGATTGATCGTAGGCAAAAAAATAGACCTCCCTAAAAGGCAATCCAGACAAAGGAATCACCAAATAAAACCGAAAACACCCGATGACTTTAATAAAAACAAAGGGTTACGTAAGGCAAATATAGGCGTGAAAAGGTTGTAATTGTAGCACCGATACTGACTTAGTCAAGCGAAAAATAAGGGGTTTCCTTGTTTTTTATTCCGCTGCGACTGGGGCCCGATCTTCCTTCTGGTCAGCCCCTTCAGACTCCGGTTCTTCAATGCGAATTCCGCTATAAGCTCGGCATCCTGTACCTGCCGGAATCAATCTTCCCATGGTCACGTTTTCTTTCAACCCGACCAGGTGATCCATCTTACCACTCACACTCACCTCTGTGAGAACACGGGTGGTCTCCTGGAATGAAGCCGCTGAAATAAAGCTTTCTGTGCTGAGCGACGATTTGGTAATTCCCAGAAGCACCGCGGCCCCCTTAGCCGGTTTTTTCTTATTCTTGATAACCTCCTGATTGGCCAGGTTAAAGACTTTCTTCGTCACCTGCTCTCCAACCAGAAACTCCGTATCACCAGGATCTTCAACGACCAAATGTCGCAGCATTTGCCGAACAATAACCTCAATATGCTTATCATTGATCTGCACGCCCTGAAGGCGATAGACCTCCTGAACTTCATTCACCAGGTATTTCTGCAATTCGTCTTCTCCCAACACCCGCAAAATATCATGCGGATTAGAAGCGCCGTCCATCAGCGGCTCACCAGCAACCACCTCATCGCCCTCGTGGACGTTGATATGCTTGCCGCGTGGAATCAGGTATTCGCACTCATCGCCGGATTCACTCACAACAATTACCTTGCGCATACCTTTGACAAATCCACCGAACTTGACTGTTCCGGAAATTTCCGTGATCGTTGCCTGCTCATGGGGTTTGCGAGCCTCGAAAAGCTCAGCCACACGCGGCAGACCACCGGTGATATCTTTGGTTTTCGCCGATTCACGAGGAATCTTTACGATCAAATCTCCAGCACTCACAATATCACCTTCGCTGACATTGATGTTTGCGCCAGCAGGCAGGATATAGCGGCGCACTGTTTCGCCCTTCTCATCCTTAAGTGAAATCCGTGGCTGTTTTTTCTCGTCACGATGACTAACGATAACCTTGGTAGAAAGACCCGTGATTTCATCGAAGTCTTCTTTCATGGTTATACCTTCGATCACATCACCAAAAGCAATCGTTCCGGAAACTTCTGTCAGAATCGCATTAGTATAAGGATCCCACTCAACCAGGGTCTGACCTTCCTGTGCCTCTTGCCCATCATTGACCTTGAGTTTTGCTCCATACACCACTGAGTAACGCTCTTTTTCACGGCCCGTCTCATCCTGAATCACGAGACTTCCGTTACGGTTCATAACAATAATTTCTCCGTTACGGTTTTTGAGGGTGCGCAGTCCGAGATATTTAACCAAACCTCCTCGCTTGGTATTCAAAGTCGTTTGCTCAACCACCCTGCTGGCCGTTCCACCAATATGGAAAGTTCTCATGGTAAGCTGGGTTCCCGGCTCACCAATAGACTGCGCCGCAATTACACCCACCGGCTCGCCCACTTCCACCCATTGCAGAGTTGCCATATTGCGCCCGTAACACTTAATACAAACCCCCTGCTTGGATTCACAAGTCAGACAGGATCGCATTTTGATTTTTTCTATACCAGCATTTTCAATAGCCTGCACTGTTTCTTCAATAATAAGACTGTCTGCCTCAGCCAGAACGTCCCCTGTAAAAGGATCAATCACGTCCTCAAGAACCGTTCGACCTAAAATTCTCTCCCCCAAAGGCTGAATGATTTCACCGGCTTCCACCAGAGATATCGCGTCAATACCTTTCAAGGTTCCGCAGTCCTCTTCCTGAACAATCATATCCTGCGCCACATCCACCAGTCGGCGGGTGAGGTAACCTGAGTTTGCTGTTTTCAGCGCAGTATCTGCCAGCCCCTTACGAGCTCCATGCGTGGAAATGAAATACTGAACGACCGAAAGCCCTTCACGAAAGTTGGCGGTGATAGGCGTTTCGATGATCTCTCCCGAAGGCTTAGCCATCAGGCCACGCATTCCAGCCAACTGTCGTAGCTGCTGCGCACTTCCCCGAGCTCCCGAATCTGCCATGATGAAGATTGAGTTAAAATCCTTATTGGTTTTTCCAACAACTGTCGACTCGTCTTCCGTTTCCAGCTCCTTAAACATTTCTTCGGATACTTTTTCCGTGACGTGCGCCCAGATATCAATGACCTTGTTATATCTTTCACCATTGGTGATGAGCCCGTCCCGATATTGTTTGTGAACCCTGAGAACCTCTTCATTGGTTTTTTCCACCAAGTTAGCTTTGGTTTTGGGAATGCGCATCTGGTCAATGGAGACAGTGAGACCTGCCTCCGTGGCATATTTAAACCCTAACTCCTTGACACTATCCAGCAGGGATACGGTTTTTTCCCTTCCCACCACAAGGAAGGACTTGGAGAAAAGATCCGACAGAGATTTTTTGTCCATCAGCCTGTTCACATGCTCAAACGGCAAGCCCTCAGGAAGCACTTCACCGAGAAGCACGCGTCCCGTTGTGGTTTGGGTCAACACCCCTTCAAGGCGAACCATAATTTGCGCCTGCAAATCCAGCTCATCCCCATTGTAGGCCGCTAACACTTCTTTCGAACCTGAAAAAACCTTACCCGCCCCCTTAACATTACCGCGAATCTTGGTCATGTAATAGCAACCCAGAACAATGTCCTGAGTGGGAACAGCAATGGGCTTTCCGTTCGAAGGAGACAAAACATTGTTGGACGACATCATCAACAGTTTGCATTCGGTTCTCGCTTCCATAGAAAGCGGAACATGAACCGCCATCTGGTCACCATCAAAGTCGGCGTTGAAAGCGGTACAAACCATCGGATGCACCTGAATGGCCTTACCCTCAATCAACAATGGCTCAAATGCCTGAATACCCAGTCGATGCAGCGTTGGCGCCCTGTTGAGCAGAATCGGATGACCCTTCACTACCTCCTCCAGCACTTCCCAAACTTCAGCGCGTTCCTGCTCGACCATTTTTTTCGCGGTCTTGATAGTCGCCGCATAGCCTTTTTCTTCCAGCCTGTTGAACACAAAAGGCTTGAAAAGCTCAAGCGCCATCTTCTTGGGCAATCCACACTGATGAAATTTCAAATGAGGCCCGACAACGATAACCGAACGACCGGAATAATCCACACGTTTTCCCAGTAGATTTTGCCGGAACCGACCCTGCTTACCTTTGAGCATATCACTCAAAGATTTCAAGGGACGCTTATTGGTTCCACGCAGGGTACGACCTCTACGCCCATTATCGAACAGGGCCGAAACCGCCTCCTGCAACATTCTTTTTTCGTTACGGATAATAATCTGCGGTGCCTTCAATTCCTGCAGGCGTTTCAACCGGTTATTCCGGTTAATCACCCTCCGGTAAAGATCGTTCAGGTCAGAGGTGGCAAAACGCCCGCCATCCAAAGGAACCAGAGGACGCAACTCCGGCGGAATCACCGGGATGACCTGAAGGATCATCCATTCCGGCTTATTGCCCGACTTACGAAACGCTTCAACAATCTTCAACCGCTTTGCGACTTTTCTCCGGTTCATCACCGACTTGGTGGTGAGCATCTCTTCTTTCAGATCCACCGCGAGAACATCCATATTCATCGGCCTGAGCAGCTCCGCAACACCCTCGGCACCAATCATCGCCCGAAAGGTATCGGGGAACTCCATTTCCATCTCCCGATACTCCTCTTCGGTCAAAATCTGGCCGATTTCCAACTCCGAATCACCGGGATCCGTCACCACATAATTTTCAAAATAAATAATGCGCTCAAGATCTTTCAGGGAAATATCCAGCAAATGCCCTAGGCGACTAGGTAGACCCTTGAAATACCAGATATGAGCTACCGGGCTGGCAAGCTCAATATGACCGAGGCGTTCCCGGCGCACTTTCGAGAGAATGACTTCAACGCCACACTTCTCACAAATGACACCCTTATGCTTCATCCTTTTATATTTACCGCAAGTACACTCCCAGTCCTTGACTGGCCCAAAAATTTTAGCGCAGAACAGCCCGTCTCTTTCCGGCTTAAAAGTCCGGTAATTAATAGTTTCGGGTTTCTTAACCTCTCCATACGACCAGGAGCGGATCTTCTCCGGGGATGCAATCCGCACACGTAGGGCATCAAACATGATAGGGTTTTTTGGTTTATCGAAATATGTCAGGCTATCCACCAGGGACTTCTCCTTTTTTAGGTTTTCGCAAACCGCTAAAAAAATTTTATATGATCCACGCCTCCCGGGAGCTGGCCCGGGTGGCTTCAATAACTACACGAGGAACTTCAGACTACTTTCCCGATTCGATCAACTCCACATCAATAGCCAAACTCTGCAACTCTTTGATCAGAACATTGAACGACTCAGGAAGACTGGGATTCAAATGGGTGTCTCCCTTAACGATCGCTTCGTACATGCGCTTGCGACCCTCAACATCATCAGATTTTACCGTTAACATTTCCTGCAAGGTATAAGCCGCGCCATAAGCCTCCAAGGCCCAAACCTCCATCTCTCCAAGTCTCTGACCACCAAACTGGGCCTTACCTCCAAGAGGTTGCTGAGTCACCAGAGAATACGGACCGGTAGACCGCGCATGAATCTTGTCATCGACCAGATGATGCAACTTGAGCATATACAGGTAGCCCACCATCACCTTCTGCCTGAAAAAATTTCCCGTTCTTCCATCATAAAGCGATATCTCTCCAGACTCAGAACAACCACCCTGAGCCAACAGCTCCCTCACCTCATCTTCGCGGGCACCATCGAATACTGGCGTAGCCATGTGCACACCATTGGCTTTGGCGGCCATACCAAGATTGGTTTCCAGAATCTGACCCACATTCATTCGCGAGGGTACGCCGAGAGGATTGAGGATCAACTCTATCGTCTGACCACTTTCCATATAAGGCATATCTTCTTCCGGGACGATGGTCGAAACCACACCCTTATTGCCGTGGCGTCCTGCCATTTTATCACCCACCTGCAATTTACGCTTCATGGCCATAAATACCTTGACCAGCTTGATCACTCCCGGGGCCAGATCGTCACCCTTCTTCAAGTGCGCAACCTTTTCCTCAAGCATGGATTTCAGAACCTGGGTCTGCTCTCTGGAACTCTCTTCCAACACCTGAAGTTCTTTTTCATCTGCTGATTTGACCGGGACCTTAGCAAGATCTTTAATGCTCATTTTGGCGATCAAAGCCGCAT
Source organism: Nitrospinota bacterium (assembly GCA_014382285.1). Classification (GTDB taxonomy): domain Bacteria; phylum Nitrospinota; class Nitrospinia; order Nitrospinales; family VA-1; genus LS-NOB. Next base: position 8,177 of record JACNKA010000174.1, read on the forward strand.
CAATCTCCTGCCCCTTCTTAAAAGTGATTCGCCCCACTGTAGCGGCCTTTGTCGCCGACTGACCCGCGATAAGGGAGCGCATGCTTTTTTCGGTTTCACTTTTAACGATCTTTATTTCATCGCTGTAATCCTTTTCAACGCGCGCGATCTCTTCTTCCTCTATGGAAAGGGTTCGCGAGTCTTTATCAATCCCCTTGCGGGAAAAGACCTTAACATCGATCACCGTTCCCTGAATTCCCGGAGGAACCCTAAGAGAAGTGTCACGCACATCTCCAGCCTTTTCGCCAAAGATTGCCTTGAGAAGTTTTTCTTCCGGACTCAGTTGGGTCTCGCCTTTCGGAGTGATTTTACCAACCATTATGTCGTTAGGTTTTACGCTGGCACCAATACGAATAATCCCGCTCTCATCCAGATTTTTTAGAGCATCTTCACCCACATTTGAGATATCGCGAGTGATTTCCTCTTTACCCTGCTTGGTGTCACGAGCCTCCACCTCAAACTCTTCAATATGAATAGAAGTGTACACATCATCCTTAACCAGCTTCTCACTAACAATAATGGCATCTTCAAAGTTGTATCCACCCCAAGGCATGAATGCCACCAGGATATTTCTACCCAAAGCAAGCTCACCATGATCGGTAGAAGGCCCATCTGCGAGCACATCACCTCGGCTGACCTTGTCCCCCGAAGAGACTCGCGGACGCTGGTTGACACAAGTATTCTGGTTCGAGCGCTGGTATTTGCTCAATGTATAAATATCCACATTCGAAGCCAATTGACTGCGCCGGGTCTTGACCTTACCCTGACTCTTCTTTTCGGTACGCACAACAATGCGAGCCGCGTCAGCACTGATAACCTCGCCGTCATTTTCGGCGATCACCATCGCTCCGGAATCATGAGCCACAATCGCTTCCATGCCGGTTCCAACCAGAGGCGCTTCGGCCCGCAAAAGAGGAACGGCCTGCCTCTGCATGTTTGAACCCATCAGAGCACGGTTGGCATCATCATTTTCAAGGAAAGGAATCAAAGATGCCGCCACACTGATCAACTGCTTGGGCGACACATCCATATAATCTATCTTTTCGCTGGGAGACAGGACAAAATCGCCGCCCTTTCTGGCCGAAACAATAGGCTGGACGAATTTCTTTTTTGCATCCATCTCAACATTAGCCTGAGCAATAACAAAGGTGTCCTCAATCAAGGCTGTGTGAAAATCAACATCATCTTTTGCCACTGAGTTTTCTACCTTGCGGTAGGGCGTTTCAATAAACCCATAAGCATTCACCCTGGCATAAGTACTCAAGGAGGCAATCAGTCCAATATTCGGACCTTCCGGGGTTTCAATCGGACATATGCGCCCGTAATGCGTTGGATGCACATCTCGCACCTCGAATCCCGCGCGTTCACGGGTCAAACCACCCGGCCCCAAAGCACTCAACCGCCTCTTATGTGTCACCTCGGACAAGGGGTTGGTCTGATCCATAAACTGAGACAACTGACTGCTACCAAAAAATTCCTTGATTGCCGCAGTCACAGGCTTAGAGTTGATCAGGTCATGAGGCATAGAAACATCCAGATCCCGGACAGACATACGCTCAACGATAGCTCTCTCCATGCGCACCATTCCCACGCGGAACTGGTTCTCCAGAGACTCTCCCACAGCGCGCACCCTGCGGTTGCCGAGATGGTCAATATCGTCAATAACACCGATGCCGTTTCTAAGGTCAACAATGTATTTCACCACGGCGACCAAATCTTCCAGGGTCAACAACCGGTTTTCCAGGGGAATATCCAAACCAAACTTCTGGTTCATTTTAATCCTGCCAACAACGGACAAGTTATATCGCTTGGGATTGAAAAACAGGTTGCCGAACAGCGATCTGGCAATCTCAGGTGTTGGTGGATCTCCCGGACGCAATCTCTTGTAAACTTCACGAATAGCGTCATCCTGAGTTTGGGTCTTGGCTGCAACCAGAGTATCGCGAATCGTGGTATCAGACGCCTCTTCATCAATACGAAGAATCCGAAATTCACTGAGCTTGCTCTTCTTTATAATTTCAAAAACGCCTTCGGTGATCTCCTGATTAGACTCAACCTCTATCTCACCTGTCTCAGGGTCAATGATTTCATCAAACAGGTACCGACCAATCAGGCTTTCTTCATCAATCTCAATCTTTGACGACCTGGACAATTTAGCCAGCTTCCTACCGACGGCTACGGTAACTTTCTTACCCGACTTGAGCAAGACATCATCGGTCTTGGAGTCGATCACATCCTCTTTAACCTTGAACCCGACCATCAGATTCTTACTGCTCATGAAACATCGCGAATCTTTATTGATGCTGATTTTCTCGATCGGATAATAGGTCTCCAGAATGGTCTTATTGTCCATACCGAAGGCTTGAAGCAGGATGGTCGCAGGTAATTTACGGCGGCGGTCAATCTTAACGTGGAGAATATCTTTAATGTCGAACTCGAAGTCCACCCAGGAACCCCGGTCAGGAATGATCCTTGCCGAGAAAAGAATCTTGCCGCTAACGTGGGATTTTCCTTTATCATGCGAGAAAAATGCACCAGGAGAACGATGCATCTGACTAACGATGACCCGCTCGACCCCATTTATCATAAACGTTCCGGTCGGGCCCATCATCGGCATCTCACCGAGGAATATTTTCTGCTCCTTGACTTCCCTGACAGAGTTAACTGTAACCTGAGCAACCTTATGAGTCGCCAATGTATTCAGAATATCATCAGTGACCGGCGTTTTTGCAGAGATCAGAGTTTTCGTGGTCTGCGGACGCTTGACTTCTTCGACAATAATTTTGTCCTGCAAATACTTTAAGGTCTTCGGGCCGACATCAACCACCTCCCGGTCAAACAGAACCAGACGGACCATGATTTTTATCGGGTCAGAATAGGTAAGACCTTTCTGCCTGCACTCACTGAGCTTATGCTTTTCTTTATAGGTGACTTCCTGCTTACAGGTCGAACACACAACAGCCGGGCCGCCAAGTTCTTTGAACTCGCCACAACCGCACTCCCAGATACCAACCTCATAGCCAACATACTCAATGCGAGCATTGATGTTCAGGTCGGAAATGGGGAAAACATCACTAAAAACCTCTTCCAATCCCCTCACCCCGCGATCAGCAGGAGCAACATCCCATTGCAGGAAATATTCGAATGATTTTTTCTGGATCTCAATCAGATTAGGAATATCTATGACCGTAGGAATTCGGGCAAAGTTTTTTCTTTTTCTGAAATTGCCTAACGCTCTCTGGGAACGGTTCTTCGACATAAGGCTACATCCCTCTTAAAGAAAGATTAACGGAAAGTTTGCCTGTTAAGGCATGGGTAAGATTACTAATCCCGATCTCCGTTACTTAACCTCAACCGATCCACCAGCCGCTTCAATCTTAGCCTTAATCTCTTCAGCTTCTTCTTTCTTCACGCCTTCTTTAACAGGCTTGGGAGCTGAGTCCACCAAATCCTTAGCATCTTTCAAGCCCAGACCTGTAATGGTTCGGACTTCCTTGATAACCTGGATTTTCTTATCACCTGCAGCAGTAAGAATAACGTCAAATTCGGTTTTCTCTTCTACTTCAGCTGCTCCGCCTCCCGCTGGCGCTGCAACCGCAGCCGCCGGAGCCGCAGCGGTCACACCATACTTATCTTCCAATTCCTTTACAAACTCAGACATCTCCAAAACAGTCATACTATCTATAAAGGAAACCACCTCATCCTTTGTGACGGCCATTACGCCCTCCTTTCAATAATTATGTTATCCAAATTTAGTTTTTATTAACAAAATATCATTACAACGACCCCTACACAGGCCGATTTATTCAGATCCTTTTTTCTCGCGAACCGCGTCCAGCGTCCCAACCAACTTCCTCAACAGGCTATTGAAAACACCAACAAAACTTGTTGTAGGTCCATTGAAAACCGCCAGCAACTGGGAAACAAGAACTTCCTTGGAAGGCAAGTCCGCAAGAGCCTTAACTTGCTCAGGAGAAATCTTCCTCCCCTCAACCACCCCGCAAATCACCTTAGGACTTTTTGGAGCCCCGGACTTCGCAAATTCCGCCAGAGCCTTAGCAGGAGCCACAGCATCCTCAAAACTAACCACCAGAGAAACCGGCCCCTTAAATTCTTCATCCAGCATTTCAAAGGGAGTGTTTTTCGAGGCCTGCCGAGCCAAGGTATTCTTGACCACACGAAAGTCCACAGACTTAGAGCGCATATGACTGCGCAACAAAGTCAAGTCAGGAGCTTCAATCCCCTGATAATCAGCGATCACCGCCGCTTTAGCCCTTAAAAACACCCCGTTCAATTCTTCAACTTTTTTTATCTTTTCTGCGTTTGGCACGTCAGCCACCCCTCTCATTCCACTCTTTCGCCCCAAAGAGACGATAATTTTTCAATCAATTGGGTGTATAAGCTATTCTAACCCCAACACCCATGGTCGTTGACACCGAAATTCCCTTAACATAATGCCCCTTACTTGAGGCAGGCTTCGCTTTCACGAGAGCCGCTACCAGGGCATTAAAATTTTCTTCCAAAGCCTCTACTGAAAAACTGGCCCTGCCCAAAGAAGCATGGATGATACCGCTCTTGTCGACCCGATAATCCAGCTTACCCGCCTGAATAGACTCGACAGCCTGCTTAACATCAAAAGTCACCGTGCCGGTTTTAGGATTAGGCATCAACCCGCGAGGACCAAATATCTTCCCCAGCTTACCCACTTGACCCATCATATCGGGAGTGGCCACTACACGGTCAAAATCCAACCACCCCCCCTGAATCTTCTCAACCAGATCATCACCGCCAACGAATTCCGCACCAGCATCCCTGGCCTCTTTCTCTTTTTCGCCTTTTGCGAACACCAGCACACGAAATTTCTTTCCCGTCCCTCTTGGCAACACAACGCTACCACGGATATTCTGATCGGCTTTCCTGGGATCGACGCTCAGCCGGACAGCAATATCCAGCGACTCATCAAATTTTTCAGACCTGACAGCAGTCGCCAGACCCAAGGCCTCCCTCAATTCATACTTTGCATCAGGGTCAACGTTTTCCGCGCCCGCCCTATATCTTTTTCCGTGCTTTGGCATAATTTTATCCCTGCTTACTAACGGTTAATTCTCAACTTTCAGACCCATGCTTTTTGCCGAACCCCTTATAATCTGCATCGCGGCCTCAACATCTTCAGCATTCAAGTCTTCCATTTTAACTTTCGCAATCTCTCGAACCTGCTCCTCGGTCACCGTACCCACAAACTCCTTACTCGGATTCGAAGAACCTTTTGCGATGCCCGCAGCCCTCTTCAACAAAGCCGAAGCGGGAGAAGATTTCGTAATAAAGGAAAAACTTCTATCCTTATAAACCTCAATGATCACGGGGATGATACTCCCCTCCTGACCCTGAGTCTTAGAGTTAAAAGCCTTACAGAATTCCATAATGTTCACGCCATGCTGACCCAACGCCGGCCCAACTGGCGGTGACGGTGTGGCCTGCCCAGCAGGAATTTGAAGCTTGATTTGACCCTTCACTTCTTTTGTTGCCACTATCTGATCCCCTTTTTTTATCTACCCACTCGACATGGAGCCAGTGAGCTATCGTCTCATAAGACAGAGAAACCGCTTACCCGCAATTTAAAAACACCGCAAGCTACCGGCAGAGGCTCCGCCCTGATTACTGATTAAGTACGCTCGATCTGGGGAAACTCCAACTCCACCGGAGTGGCGCGTCCAAAAATCGAAACCATGACCCTCACTTTACCCTTGTCATGATTGACATCCTCAACCGTTCCATTAAAGTTTAAGAATGGCCCCTCTATCACCCGCACACTCTCGCCTTTCTCAAAAGAGAATTTTGGCTTAGGCCGCACAGACTCTCCCTTAACCTGATCCATGATCAACTTAACCTCCGCCTCCGACAAAGGAACAGGCTCGCCCCCACCACCTAAAAATCCGGTGACCTTGGGAGTATTTTTAATCATGTACCAGATATCCTTACTCATCTCGACATTGATCAGAATATATCCGGGGAAAAACTTCCTCGAGGAAACTTTTTTCTTGCCCTTACGAACCTCAACCACCTCTTCGGTCGGTATAATCACCTCACCAAAGCTCTCACTAAAGCTTGAGCGCCCGAACTGCTCTTCTATACTCAGCTTCACCTTCCGCTCAAATCCGGAATAGGTGTGAATAACATACCACTTGGACAAGATTTCCTCGTCAGATATCATATAAGACTCCGCACAATCTTCGAGAGAATCGCATCGACAACCCCCAAAAAAACAGCCATCAACAAAACGACCACAACCACTACGGCAGTACCACCTAACGCCTCCGCACGGGTAGGCCAAGTCACTTTCCTGACCTCAGCCCTCACCTCAGTTAAAAACCCTAAAGCTTTTGTAATCATAAACCTCAATTCCCAACAAGTTTCAACAGGCCAGGAGGGATTCGAACCCCCAACCCTCGGATTTGGAATCCGATGCTCTACCGTTAGAGCTACTGACCTAATCCGGAATCCGCACCAGCTTCAAAGCAGGGGAGGAATATCTTCGTCTGCCCGATCACCCGAACACCCGACCACAACCTCACTCCCAACCGTTCAATTTCTTCCTATTTGGTTTCCTTATGAGGGGTATGTTTTCTGCAAAATCTACAGAATTTCTTGAATTCCAACCTTTGCGTGGTGGTCTTCTTATTTTTCGTCCCCGAATAATTCTTCCGATTACAATCAGAACACGCCAACTGAACAATAACTCTCATAATTTTCACCCAACCTTTGCATCCAACGACCCATCCTCCCGGCCGCAAGACATTTAAAATCTCTATCAAATTCCAGGAGCCACACAACGGAAACCTGGAGCCCACGATCGGGATTGAACCGATGACCTCTTCCTTACCAAGGAAGTGCTCCAC
>JACNKA010000117.1 GCA_014382285.1 Nitrospinota bacterium
AATGAGTTTGTTGAGATGAGAAAAAGAGAACAACAACTCATCTCAATTTTGGATCGTAAACTTCTTTCGGCACCAGCTCCCAAACAGCCCGAGATGAAGCCATCAAAGAAGAAGAAAAAGAAAAAGAAGAAGTCGAAGAAGAAAAAATGACATAGGAGTCTTTGCCGTGAACGCAGTTGAAATTGAACAGGCCATATCGGAACTGGCAGAACAGCCGTTTAACCCGACAGAATTTCCGTTCGCCTTTCTCACGGCATTCGGCAACAAAGTCACGACGATTAAAAAGCTGAAAAAGGGTACTTCCAACTCATCAGACATTCCAAACGGCGTCCTTCAACGCAACAACATCCATATGGTGGTTTGTGCCTCTGGGGAAACCACCACCACATTGCGTAGCCTCAAAGCCAGCCCAGCAACCAGTAAGGGGAAAGCCAAATTTATTCTGGCCACAGACGGTGTCGAATTTGAAGCGGAAGAGATGGCCTCCGGCGCTACGGTTGCCTGTCAATATTCGGACTTCCCCAACCATTTTGGTTTCTTCCTACCGCTGGCCGGTATCACAACAGTCAGCAAGATCAAAAATAATCCGATCGATATCCAGGCAACCAGCCGTCTCAACCGCCTCTATGTCGAACTTCTGAAGACGAATGAGGATTGGGGGTCGGACTCACGCCGACAAGAGTTCAACCAGTTTATGATGCGCCTGATCTTCTGTTTTTTTGCAGAGGACACCAACATTTTCAGTGACAGCAACATGTTCACCAACACGGTTGAGAGGATGAGTGATAATCGCTCTGGAAACACCCATGAGGTGATTGGTGAGCTGTTTCGAGCGATGGATACCGATGATAAGGATAGAGTAGGGGCCAAGTTACCCCGCTGGGCTGATGTTTTCCCCTATGTGAATGGGGGACTGTTCTCCGGTTCCAATGACGTTCCAAAATTCAGCAGAATTGCCCGATCCTACCTACTCCATGCTGGGAATCTGAATTGGCAGGAGATCAACCCAGACATCTTCGGATCGATGATTCAGGCGGTAGCGGATGATGAGGAGCGTGGTGAGCTGGGGATGCACTACACCAGCGTTCCCAACATTTTGAAGGTACTCAACCCTCTCTTTCTGGACAGTCTGAGGGAACAGTTGGAAGAGGCTGGGGACAACGCCAGAAAGTTACTCAACCTTCGCAAACGAATTGCAAATATTCGAGTTTTTGACCCAGCATGTGGATCGGGAAATTTCCTCGTCATTGCCTACATACAGATGCGAGAAATTGAGTCAGAAATCATTCGTCGAAGAAATGATGATCAAAAATCGTGGATAAAGTTAGATAAATTTTTTGGCATTGAGCTGAAAAATTTTGCAGTAGAGGTTGCCAGACTGTCACTATTAATTGCCGAGTTTCAATGTGATGTGCGATTCCTAGGAAAAATAGAAGCCAGATCACTTCTCTTGCATTTAAAAGATACAGGGCGGATTCAACAAGGAAATGCCCTGAGACTAGACTGGTTAGAAATTTGTCCATCAAACAGTACATGTGAAACATATATTTGTGGGAACCCTCCCTATAAAGGAAGTACATGGAGGACAAGTGAGCAAACAGAAGATCTAAATATCGCTGCGAATGGATTGATTAAAAAATGGAAAGCTTTAGATTATGTCTCCGGTTGGTTTATTAAGTCATCTGAATATTGCAAGAAAAGCAGAAGTGAGTGCGCATTTGTTGCCACAAGCTCGATATGTCAGGGAGTTCAAGCATCTCTGTTATGGGAGTATATATTATCTAACAGTATTGAGATTACCTTTGCATACGCACCTTTTAAATGGGCAAATCTTGCAAGCCATAATGCCGGCGTGACTGTTGTTATTGTTGGAATTAAAGACAGCGAAGAAATATCACAAAAGCCGAAATTATTTGTGGTAGATAGAAATAATGAACCGATGGTAAAAAATGTAACCAATATAAACCCGTATTTAATTGAAGGGCCAAACGTAATCATTCAACCTTCATCAGCCCCATTAAATAAATTAAAGGAAATGGGGTTTGGAAACATGCCAAATGAAGGTGGGTTTTTATTGCTTAGTCAAAGTGAAGTTACAGATGCTGTAGAGAAAAATTCCGTCAACCCAACGTATATAAAGAAATTTTTTGGTTCTCAGGAGTTTATCAAAGGCCAACAACGTTATTGCATATGGGTTAAGGAACACGAATATAAGGATGCAAATAATAATGAGTGGCTAAGACAAAGATTTGAATCTGTTCGTGAGAAGCGTTCAGAGTCTAAAAGAGCAACGACAAAACAGCTTTCTGATGTACCGTGGAGATTTGGAGAAGTCAGACAGTCTGGCAATGAAAATGTCATTGTAACACCTGCAATTAGTTCAGAAAACAGGGAATATTTGCCGTGTGGACTCCTTACTTCTGGATCAATAGTTTCAAATAAATGCTATGCTCTTTACAATGGCGACTTGTGGAATATTGCACTGATAGTATCACGCTTACATTGGGTATGGATTGGAACAGTTTGTGGACGTCTTGAAATGCGAATTTCGTATTCCAACACTCTAGGCTGGAACACTTTTCCGGTTCCCACTCTCACCGAAAAAAATAAGGAAGACTTAACACAGTGTGCTGAGAATATCCTCTTAGCCCGTGAAGCCCATTTCCCGGCAACGATTGCTGATCTTTACAACCCAGAAAAGATGCCAGACAACCTTCGACAGGCTCACGAGCGCAACGATGAAGTGTTGGAGAGGATTTACATAGGACGTCGCTTCAAGAACGACACAGAGCGTCTTGAGAAACTTTTTGATCTCTACACCAAAATGACCACTGATCCCTCTTCTTCCCAGAAGGCCACGAAAAAGAAACCTCGCAAGAAGGCATCGTTATGACAGATCACAAATCAATCCCCTCTGTATCCGTCAACTATGCCCGAAATGGCAGCTCAAAAAAATCTAACGAGCA
>JACNKA010000191.1 GCA_014382285.1 Nitrospinota bacterium
CCGGCAAAGCAGAGGAAAGGGGTTTTGAACTGTTCCCAGTAAACGTCCATAGACAGGATTTATTTCAATATAAAGCGCCGAACCACAATGCTCGCTTATATAAGTGCTTAAAAAATAGTGAATTAGCCTATTATTTCGCAGGCGGGATGGCCTGTCAACCCCTATTATTGCTCGGAAAACATCGGAAACGGGTATCGATATATTTAATATGCTGAAGAGATCAGGTTTGCGTGAGCAGGAGATGCTTTCTCTAAAATTAAAGAGGCTTGTGCTAACCTTGCTACAGCCGTTAAGAAAAAACGGTGCTTATTTCAAAGATTTGCTGTTTTAACTGGAGATTTTATAAATGCGCGGATTCTGGGCAATTTTGTTTATTCTTTCCAACCTTCCGGCGTATGCGCTGGAGGCGGAGATCACGACTGCTCCTTATGTCCCTCCTTCTATCACTCGCACTATGCCGGAAACGTTGGAAGTCCATTTCGAGGCCAAGGAATTTGTCGGGGTTCTGGCCGACGGAAAAGACTACAAGTTCTGGAGCTTTAATGGCACTGTGCCTGGCCCGATGATCAGAGTACGTTTGGGAGATACGGTGGAATTTCATCTGTCCAATCACCTGTCCAGTGAGTTTCCCCACAGTATTGATATCCATGCGGTGAATGGTCCGGGAGGCGGTGCCTCAGCGAGCCTGGTTGCGCCGGGCGAAGAGAGAGTTTTCCGTTTCAAGACATTGCATCCAGGGTTATACATCTATCGTTGCGCCTCTCCGGTGCCGAGCATTCCGGCGCATATCGCCAATGGCATGTATGGGTTGCTTCTGGTTGAACCTAAACATGGTTTTCCCCGCGTTGATCGCGAATTTTATATTTTTGAGAGCGAGTTCTACACTCAGGAATCGGACCCAAGTTTTGTTTTTAACAGCACAAAAGCTTTGCCCAAGGATGTATCTTCACGCAACAAACCTTCCGAGAAATATTTGTCAGGGCCTGGAGTAGATAAAAAGACGGCAGAGGAACTTGAAAAGGAACTGGAGGAAATTGAGAAGGCCACAGCGGAAAAGGCAGTTCTTACCGCAGAAGAAAAGGCAATAGCAGAGGAGGCTACTCTTCAGGAAGTTCGATCCTCCATGGATAGTTCGATCAATGAAGTCGTGGATTCTAACTATGAAAATAGAAAACGTGTTCTTGAGTTTTCTTTAGAAAGGGGTTTGAGAGATCAACCTGATTACGTGGTTTTTAACGGCAGGCCGGGAGCCTTGCTGGGGGCAAACGCGCTGAAGGTGAACGTGGGGGACAAGGTGCGAATATTTTTTGGTAATATTGGCCCCAATGGAATTTCTTCGTTGCACATTAATGGAGAGATTTTTGACCGGGTCTATCTTGAGGGAGCGGTCAATGGAGTCATCAACAAGAATGTGCAGACCACGCTGGTCCCTACCTCGGGGGCCACAATCGTAGAGTTCACCATCGATGTTCCGGGTGACTACTTTCTGGTCGATGACAGCATCTTCCGGATCGACAAAGGGGCCATCGGTCTCATCACCGCAGTCGGTGACAACAACCCCGAGATTTTTGAATCGATCAAATAAACGGAAGAACCCGTACGAAAACTTTTTTGTCCAACGGGGATTTTGCCTTAAAGGGATTTAATCAGCCCACGAATTTTCTTTTCTTGCGATGGCAAAATGGGGCGATTGCCGAACCGGTGTTTTTCGTAAAATTCCGTGATATGACAAATCGGATCGCGCTTGGCATCAGGCAGTTTGGCAACGGAGTGCAGAAATTCTCGCGCCGTCCAGGATGGATTTTTTACCAACCCCGACCTTCTCAACTGTTTCAACATATCATTATAAAGAATGACGGAAAGAGGTGGGCGCGTGGAGAAAATGAACCCACCATAACGGCGCTTGAAGACGAAGAAAAATATCGTGGTCAGGATCAAGGCTAGAATAACAGGGCTAAGGTCATGCGCCTCCTTAGCCAGGGTTTTCCAGTTCAGCAAGTTCTTGAATTTTTGCATGACTTCACGGCTGCCAGTCCTGAAAAACTGCATGACCTGAACCTGATCATGCACGGAATAACGAATGACATACCTCTGCCAGCTCATTCTAAGAAAATCCAGTGATTTTGCCAGCGGATTTAGCGGACTCAGACTAACGAGGGCGGGGTCTGGAGGAGTTGGGTCATACACCGTCCAGCCTTTCCCCGGAAGAAAAGCTTCGACCCAGGAATGGGCGTGGTTCTGGCGAATGATCAGGTAGTTCCCCCACTCGTTCCACTCAACCCCGACAAAACCATTGACGAGACGGGCGGGAACCCCGGCAGACCGGAGCAGGATGACCATGGCGGAAGCAAAATATTCACAGTGGCCTTCTTTTCTTTGAAATAAAAAATGTTCCAGTGCGGTTTTGTCAGGGTCATTCTCCATTTCCAGGGTGTATCTGAAATCTGCGAAATGATTCAAAATATTGTCTGCCCGTTCTTTGTCAGAGCGGGCACTTTGGGTCAAGCTATCGGCCAGGCGTTGGGTTTTGGGGCTGGTATCAGGAAGCTGAAGAAACTTGTTTGAAAACTGTAAGGGGTTGCCGTGGAATTTGTCGATGTTGTAACTGATGTTGGGGGCCGAAATTTCTGAAACCAGCGTGTATTTCCGCAAGCCTGACCGGGCGTCTCCAGTTTTAAACACAAAATTTTTATCCATCTGCAGATGAATGAAATTCCCATCGATAAACAGGGGTGTCCCGTGCGTGAAAAGGTAAGGGGCGTCGAACGATTCCATATAAATTTCTTGTTGTACTACTTCGGTCGGATTGGGCACGCGAAAAAGGTTGAGTCCCCTGCCGGGCTGGTTACGGGTTTTGAATTCTGTGTCCACAGTTGAGGTCCAGGTTCTGCCGTTGTAATGATCCAGCACCACCCCTCGCCACAAAATTCGGGATTCTGGTTTGT
>JACNKA010000005.1 GCA_014382285.1 Nitrospinota bacterium
CCAGGAAGCCGACGAAATGGGCTGGATCCCCGAGGGGTGGGAGTTGCAACCGCTCTATGACATGGCCAACTTTATTAATGGGGCGGCATACAAAGAGAACGATTTCTCCGAATCACCAGACGCATTGCCTGTAATCAAAATCGCAGAAATAAAAGGCGGAATTACGGCTCAAACCAAATTCACCGAAGTGAACAAGGGAGAGAAGTACAAAATCGAGGACGGGGAGATTTTGCTTTCCTGGTCTGGAAACCCTGATACATCGATTGATACATTCATATGGTCAAATGGCGCAGGCTACCTCAACCAGCATATCTTCAAGGTGTCCCTCTATGATGAGGCCGACCGTTACTTCGTTTACTATCAACTCAAATTTCTACGTTCTATTTTTGCAGAAATCGCCAGAGACAAACAAACGACAGGGCTCGGCCATTTCACCGCAGGAGATATGAAACGGTTGATGGTGTTTAAGCCTGAGAACGAACTCTTGACCCTGTTTAACGAGGTTGTGGAATCTCTTTATCAGCGAAGCTATGAAAATTGCATCGCAACGAAAACGCTAACCAAACTCCGGGACACCCTTCTTCCGAAACTGATCTCCGGCGAGCTGCGAATTGAGGCTGCTGAAAAAATGGTGGGGGAAGTATTATGAGTGGCCGTGATGCAGATTTTTCAGAAGCTACTAAACGAATAATTGCAGGACGCGCAGGGTATAGATGTTCGTTTATCAATTGTGACGAGTCTACTATTGGCCCTGGTGAAGGGCCTGATGATGTTGAGCGGAAAGGAGTAGCTGCTCATATTTTTTCGGCGGCAGAAAATGGCCCGCGCGGCACAGGTGCTCTAACCATTGAACAACGACAAGAGCCGCCAAATGGCATATGGGTGTGCGAGGATCATGGGAAAATAATAGATATAGATAAAGGCAAGAATTACCCCGCAAATATTTTACAAGCATGGAAGGGGTTGCAGGAAAATAGAATCGCACAGGAGGTGCGCAAGGTTCCGTCTAAAGAATTTGGTTGGATAGAAAAAATTATTTTGGAGAAAACTCCGTTATTTCAATTTGGTGCCTCTGTTTCATTGGGAAAAGTCACACTTCTCGTGGGGGCAAATGGGGTTGGAAAATCAGCACTTTGCGAATGGCTTTCTGGGTGTGCTGGAGAAATCACAGACTTTGAACGGTGGCGGGAAACTAAGGAACGACAATGTGACTTGCGTTTGCGAGTTGTGGTTTTTAATCCAGACCGTCAGGAACTTGCAGTGCATTTTTATGGTTATGAAATGCGGTGTAGCTATGCAGGAAAACCTGTGATGGATCTGTCCCATGCACTCCGTGTTTTATATATCAACGAAGAATTATGCCGCGAAAATGAAGACGAAGATGATGTCGAGTATTTGGCCCGAATCTGGAGGGTTCATCTCCGTCAAGTGCCACGAGTGCTGAATGATCTATGTTCTTCGAAATACGGTTATATAAAAAGTACAGAACTTAGACCTAGCACTGAATATATCGAAGATGAAAACGGAGAAGAAACGGAACAGGTTAAAAAAATAAAGAACGGACGACAACCAATGGGCCTATATGTTGAAATTGGAAGTCATGATTTTTTAATTCCTTTGGATGGGTTGTCCGGAGGTGAAAGAAGTCAATTGCTTGTTTCTGGAGCCATGGTTATTGCTGATCATTACAGTACTCATCAAAGAACATTGTTAATATTGGAATTAGGTAACCATTCTCTAGATGATGGATTGCTTTCTGAATATTCGAAAAAAATGCAAGGCCCAGATTTCCGGTTTCAGACCATTCTTGTTAGCCCGTCCGAACGTCCAAAGGTCGATTGGACTGGGTGGTCAGTCGCAAGGCTGTCAGGGAAACCACCGGCGGTTCATTTTGAACAAAATAAAGTTGGCGAGCTGCGAATTGAGGATGCTGAAAAAATGGTGGGGGAAATCACTTAAAACCCCAGAACGGAGCCCAAGCATGCGCATAGACAAAATTAACATTGAAAATTTCAGATGCTTTTACGGCAAGTTTTCTTTAGCGCTCAATGAGGGGATCAATGTTCTTGTTGGTAATAATGAGGCTGGAAAATCGACAATCCTTGAAGCCGTAAATTTAGGACTCTCTGGAATCTTAAACGGAAAATATTTGAAGGATCAGTTGAGTTCGTACCTCTTTAACCACCAGGTGGTTGATGAATACATCGCGAGCCTCAAAACGGATGCCAGAAAATCACTTCCACATATTCTAATCGAGATTTTCTTTGCTGAAGATTTTCCGCTGTTTGAAGGTAATGGGAACAGCGAGCGAAAAAAGGCGAGTGGTATTAGTTTTAAAATCGAGTTTGATCCTGCATATGAGAGTGAATATGAAGCTCTGGTTGCCAGCGATGATGATGTCTTATCGATTCCAGTTGAATACTATCGAATAACTTGGAAGTCGTTTGCCCGAGAATCTATCACAGGACGAAGTATTCCTCTGAAGTCCGTGTTGATTGATTCAACTTCAAATAGATATCAGAATGGTTCGGATGTGTATATTTCACGAATTATCCGAGATGATTTAGACGATAAGGAGAAGGTTGGTTTGTCTCAAGCTCACCGCCGGTTGAAGGAGGCTTTTGGGAGTGATAAAGCTGTAGAGGCCGTTAATAAGAAGGTTAACGCCAAGGCGAAAGTCTCTAACAAAACATTGCATGTGTCAGTTGATCTGTCATCCCACAACTCCTGGGAAACATCGCTGATGGCCTATCTTGACAAGACGCCATTTCAACAAATTGGCAAAGGGGAGCAGTGTGTTGTAAAAACAAACAAGGAGGGGGGGGCGGGTAACATGATGGGCATCA
>JACNKA010000090.1 GCA_014382285.1 Nitrospinota bacterium
CTGTTGAAGGTGAGCGATACATCCAACAATTGCTGTCACCCATCCCGTTGCACCTCTTGTTGTTGTTCACCCATACCGCAAAGCATCCCGAACTGGTATTCAAGACGCTGGTGACCAGAGCCAACGACCTCTGGAACCCTGTTTTTATAAAGTCTTCCTCTGTAAAGCCGGATCGGCAGTTCAACCGGTTCGTCGAGTTGACGACCGATCTGGTCGATTCCGGGGTTTTGGATTTTGTGAAGAGTCCCCGGAAAGATGCCGAGTTCGCAGTCATCATTCATGATTATGCACCCGCTTACACAGAAACGGTGGAATCGTACCTCTCTTTACTCGATCTTACCATGCCGGAGGATGGAAAAGCGGATATTGTCTTACCCGTTTCGCTTTCGGTGGGGAAACCGAATTGGGGCGGTATCGCCATCGTGACACGTTCGGTCTTTGATGTGATAGAAATTTTGTCTGCTTCCATCGAAGTCCCGGAAGATCACGCCGAATCAGGGCTTGCCATCCGGTATCCCAGAAAGGGCCTGGGGGAAGACGAGTTTCGGATTCAGCGCTCGAAGAAAAGGCCGAAAAATGCATCCGTGGCTGTTAAGTACCGAAAATCATGGTTTTACATAGACGAAACCGATCAGAACACCAAGCTGATCTTCCGCCTTATCCGGATACTCTGGTCTGTTAGAATCACCGAAACCGCATCCAAAACCCAGGCGGTGCCGGTGCTCACCATCCCAACCCGGTAAGGCGAATGTGCACCAACTCAAAACTTTACGTACCCGCCACCGGTTGTTCCGAACCCAGCCGGTGGTAAGCGCAAAGTTGCGGGCAACACCCCGCTTCAGTAGTTCCCGCGCACGGGCTCTAAAAAAGGGGACGATAAAGGGGTTGGTTCTAAAACGATTTGTAACAATGAAATCGATATTAAGACTCTAAGGTACTTCTTCCGCTATACCAAGAAAGGTGTCAAACAATGAAATGGGTTATAATATGTCTATTAAGTTTTCTGCTGGTTGGGTGCTTTGATAATTCGGATAATGCTTCAAGATCTAATAATATTTCACTAGTTAGTGACGTATTAGATGATTATTTAAGTGAAGATGATTTTAATGAATTATTTCCGCATGCCAATCATGGGAAAGAATCTTCTAAATATGCTGACGTTATCTTGTATTCCTATAATAACATGAAAAATGGCTTAGATTTGAACGAAGAGCTTTCTGTCTTTATGAGTGAAGGTGATGATACTATTAAACGCTTAGAATTAGCGGCGATTTTAGCCAACTGGGCTCAAGAAACTACTGGAGGCTGGGGTGATGATCCAAATGAGTATACGAAGTGGGGTTTATGTTGGTATGAAGAAGTAGGAGCGAGAGATTCTCAATTGCCTGAACATTGTTATTTTACACGCAATAATGCTTATCAACCTACGGAAGAACCTGGAGGCGATACTTGCTTTTTTGGAAGAGGTACTATTCAGTTAAGCCACAATGCAAATTATGGCGCTTTTTCTGAATTTCTATATAATGAAGACAAGTTGGTTCTGTTAGATGATCCGGATGCAATTTTACGAGATGGTACGTTGGCTTTCGCTTCTGGGTTCTGGTTCTGGACCACATATAGAGGAAGTCCTAATATTCCTAATAAAACCTGCCATGAAGTGATGGTAGAAGAAGGAGCTCAAGGATTTGGCAAGGTGATTAATATTGTAAATGGCGGGATTGAATGCAACAGAGAGTTGCCTCCATTTAGTAATGAGTATGGTAAAAAAATTCGACATCGAGCTGACCATTTTCATTATTTTGCTACCTACTTAGGCGTAGAAGATGAACTTCCTCCTCGTCCAGATGGCAAGCCAGAAGACAATCAGATTTGGAATGATTATTATCGAGCAATTTTAGCGGGATGTATTGTAACAGGTCAAAAAGTTCTGGTAGCAAACAAAATGTCGATATCATTCTTGTACTGATTTCTTTAAACACCGATTTTCGCAGAGCTATAACCGTCATATAAATATAACATTTCCGTGATCATGTTTTATTGAAAACTGAGCCCCAATTTTGCTCGACTGAGTCCAGGAAGAGTACAAGGAAGATCATCCCATGGTACAGCCCTTAGGATAGGGTTATGGGCACGGCGTGGATATATTACATTAACGATCCTATCTTTTACAATAATTGTTCCTTTACCCCGTACAAAGTGGCGGTAAATTTTGGGGGCATCGCAATCTTCAAAACCGCGCAATTTATGGGCCAGCATGGTGTAAAGAGTATCTGCCACCATTGTCATCACAACATCAAAATGCACCTTGACCAGAATAGGCGAGGACAAGGCGTTTAGATGAAAAAATTTGACGGCTTCAGCAATACCATCTTCTACACGCCATCGACGGGCATAATTGCCAACGATCAGCTCGAGGGGCATATCAAAATCATTAGTAACGAGGAATGCGGGTTTTTCACGGCCATTATTGCGCATCACAGCCTGGCGTAATGTGCCTTTGTAGTTTCGTAGACTAATCATGGATTCATGGACAAGGGGATTTGGAAATTTACGCTTAGGATGAGGAATATGAATCCGCTTCCAGGGAGTCATCTGACTCACCTTTTTTATGAGTTCCTTCCCCCGCCGGCGAAGCGTGAGAAACTTTATGTCTTGCTGATTCAATTCTGAGAGTTGTTTATAGCCGGTAAATTTGGAGTCAAAAACTAAAGTGGGTTAGAGGGAAGGGAAGGGATAGGGATAAGAACTTGCTTTATTAGAGGGACGTGTAGTAAAAGCGGTTCTTGTTGTCAAGAAAAAAGATCGGCACCACATGTTGTATAGGCCG
>JACNKA010000026.1 GCA_014382285.1 Nitrospinota bacterium
ATCACCTGGCGGTGCCCAAGGCATACCTTGAAGCAGGTGGCATCATCAACCTGCCGAACAATGTTTTTTCTTTTTACCCACAGCATACGGAGATGCTGTACCTGCTTGCCCTGGCATTGGGAACGGACCATTTAGCCCAACTAACAGGATTGGGAATCGTCTTCCTGCTTCTTATCGCCCTGCACCAGTATTATCGGCAGAACGGTTCCGCAACATATGCGCTTCTGGTTCCGGCATTGTTTCTTTCGACTCCTGCTTTTTTCACCGTGGCCTACTCAGCCTATGTGGACCTACAGGCAGCGGCCTATACCTTCATGGCCTTCTATTCCTGGGAGAACTGGCGAAGCCGAAAACAAACCGGCTGGTTTTACCTGATGACCGCGTTCGTCGGGGCGGCTCTGGCCACCAAACTCACCGCCGTAATCGCCTTACCCATCGCCTTCCTGGGTGTTGTCATGCAAGACGAAACGTCTCCTAAAAAAGTTTTGGGTCAATGCCTCATCCTTGCATTGGGCACCTTGCTTCTTATTCTGCCTTGGTGGGGAAGGAACTATTTTTTTACCGGGAACCCTTTCGCCCCGTTTTTCATGCAGCTATTTGGAGGAGATCAGGGCATGAATTGGGACCTTGAACGCTCCCTGCAACATTTCCAATATTTTTCTGCCTATGGAATGGGGCATGGAATTCTGGACTTTTTATTGCTACCCATCAATCTGACGTTTTTCGGCCAGCCTCATTCTCTCAAGTTTGATGGCCAGATCGGCATTCTTTATTTCCTGCTTCTTCCCGCCCTTTTTGGACTTCGACGACAGTCAAGGCCTATGGTTGTTGTGCTTTCAATATTCATGGTATTCTGGTTTACCCAAACCCAGCAGGCCCGTTTACTGGGAACTCCTTTCGCCTTTCTTGCTATTTTATCGATAAAGGGCTTAGAAGAATGGTTCTCACCACAATCAAGCAAGGTTGGCAAAAAGGGGAAAAACTTTTTTCTCGCCGTCCTGATGCTTGGACTTATATTCAACACCTCCCTGATCGCAAAAGCCTGGGCACAGGTTCAGCCTTTGCCTTATATCTTTCAGAAAGAAAGCCGGGAACCTTTTCTGATGCGGCAGATTAAATCTTACCCGGTCTACCTTTCAGCCAATCACTTGGTCGAGCGAGATGAAAAAATATTATTAGTCTATATGAGAAACTTAGGCTTTCTCATGGACAAACCCTTCTTCAGCGATTCTGTTTTTGAAGACCACACCTTGAAAGAAATCATCGATGAAGGAGTTTATGCCGGGGATATCATCAACAGGTTGAAGTCCATGGGCATCACCCATATGCTGTTCAACCACAAATTTATTTTGGGAGAATACTCGGCATTTTCACCGGGGGAAAGGGGGATTCTGAAAAATTTCCTAGCCCTCCATGCCCAACGCATACTGGTAAAAAACGAGTTTTTCCTTTACCGCTTTGTGCTAGACTTGAAAACTGAAGATCCGAATAACACATCAGGCCTTATACCCATTCCCCTGAACCATTGAAGAGCGGGTGTCAGGCTTTTATATTTTAAGGATACTGGAATATGGAGCGGCTAGTCGGCAAAAACATACTGATCATCATCCCCAAAGACTATTACATGGAGAGCGAGTTCGATCCAATTTTTGAATCCATGAATGCGGAGGGAGCCAAAGTTTTAGTCGCCTCCAACAAATTGAAAGACGCCGTTGGAATGAAGGGCGGTAAGACCACCCCTGATGTCCTGATTGTTGACGCGATAGAAGGCATCACCGGAGACAGTTACGTTTCTGCCGGAAAGGGAGTGCGCCAGATCAAAGGGGTTTTTCACGGGGTTATTATCATAGGAGGGAATGGGGCCAGATCCTATCTCTGGAAAGATGAACTTCTGCGCCTCCTGATCAACGACCGCCACCACTCCAACATGGTGATCGCGGGCATCGGTAGTGCCGTCCCCAGTATGGGAAAAGCCGGACTCCTGCAAAGCCTCGAAGTCACCACCGAGCCCGGTAACAAAAAAGCCATCGCGGCTTTGGAAGAATCCAAAGCAGTTCTGGTGGACGAGCCAATGACCGTCACCAACCGTATTTTCACAGTACGGGACGCAAGCGCTATACCCGCTTTTCTGGACCCATTTATAGAAGAAGTGGCGAAAACACCAAAAAAATAAATTTCCGCACAGCTCTTCTCAGCCTTGGCCTCGTCTTTCTTCCTGCGTTCGGATGATTTTCAATCTAAGTTTGATCGCGTCAGTTAGACTTTTAACAATACGATCGTTCGAATCCGGGAAATGCAGTTTCTGATTAAACTCATCCAGTGAGTGGGTTTCAAGCAACTTGGCAAACGCTTCGTCCACAAAAGGCCGGGTCATCTGCACCACACCCTCGAAATAGACAGAAATTTTTTCATACTTGGCCCAGTTGTCAAGAATGAGGCTTTTGATCGTATCCCCTGCTGGCTCCCCGTCCTCCGACGTTCTTCCCGCCGGAGTCGAGGTGCCCATGATTTCATAAACATTAACTTTGAATTCGCCTTCCATATCTACCTTACTTTTAAAGGGGAGGAGTTTCTCTAACGGTTAACAATTTTGACGGACTTCATTTCCACTTTTTCATCGGGATTATCTCGGGAATCACGCGGTACGCTGACGATCTTATCGACAACTTCCATTCCCTTAGTCACCCGGCCAAAAACAGTATACTGATTGTCCAGAAAAGCCGAGTCCTTAACAACGATGAAAAACTGTGAACCGGCACTGTCAGGGTCCTGAGCCCGCGCCATCGACACAACTCCCCGGGCATGCGGCGTGCTGCTGAA
>JACNKA010000176.1 GCA_014382285.1 Nitrospinota bacterium
TCCATCAGCGGCCCCATATTTTTGGTTCTAGATAACAATTGAACCTGTTTTTGATGGATGAGTTCCTGACTCAATAATTCTGCAATGATATTGCCAGGATGATAGGGTTTGTCCCATTCCACAGGGTTCTGGAATTGTCCCACCAGCACCTTCTTTTTGTAAAATGCCTGAGCAGAGTTCGAAAGAATGCAGACAAAAAACATAATAACGAGTAATGCTGAATAATTTTTTCTTTTCATAGCCTTTTCTAGGTTGAAATTATTTTTGAGTTATATTATATATCGACCGATTCCCCTTAATCTATATACCTATTCACGTCAAATTCCAGGCTGGAGTGATGTATATTTATTGTCTCACTACTTGACCTCACCATTTTCAACCAGTACAATTCACCAAATGAAAAATGCCACGTCTATAATTATCCTGATTGTCCTGTTATTTTCTCCCCATTCCCTTTTTGCGGTGGAGATGCCCTCGGATATGGTCCAGATTAAGGCTGGTTGCTTCTTGATGGGAACCAACGACAGCTATATATATGAAGATGATGAAGATAATGCCCGAGAAAAACCCGCTCATAAGGTGTGCTTGAGTGCATTTCATTTGGACAGGTATGAAGTGACACAACGCAAATGGGATGCTGTGATGAATATCAACCGTTCTGTTTTCCATAGACCTGAGCAACCTATCACACACATTGACTGGAATGAAGCACATCAGTATTGCAAGAGTGTAGGCAAAAGGCTTCCTACCGAGGCTGAATGGGAATACGCTGCTAGAGCCGGGAAGCAGACTCGGTTTTCATGGGGTAATGAAATTGACGATGACTACCTCTGGTACGCAGGAAACTCATCCCGGGAACCTGCAGATGTTGGCAAAAAAAAACCAAATGCATGGGGACTATATGACATGGTCGGAGGGGTTTGGGAATGGGTGGGGGACTGGTTTTCCCCTAATTATTATGAACAGAGCCCTACTAAAAACCCCAAAGGCCCAACTCAAAAGAGTTTTAGGGTTATTCGCGGTAATTCATGGATGAGTGAAGAACAACATTTGCGCGTGATGGCTCGTCAGCCTGGCATGTCTGACCAGACTCTCTCCTATTGGGTGGGTGTCCGGTGTGCGCTGTCCCCCTGAAGTGGGTGAACCTTGTCCCCTATCAACATAACCCGCCTGTACCAAAAGCTTGCAAAAAATCTTCCTGAGGCTAAATCTGAACTTGCATTCAAAAATCATTTTGAACTTTTGATCGCAGTTATATTAAGCACTCAGTCCACCGATAAAACAGTCAACAAAGTTACACCGACCCTTTTCGCCTCATGCCCTACGCCGGTTGCAATGCTGGCAATGGGACAGTCCCGGCTTGCAACTATAATCAAACCCATCGGGCTGGCACCTGCCAAATCTAAAAATATTATAAACACCTGCAAAATCATTCTGGAGAAACATGCGGGCAAGATTCCTGGAACGCGAGAAGAATTGGAACAACTTCCGGGTGTAGGTCGAAAAACAGCTAATGTTGTATTGAATGAGGGGTTTGACAAACCTACGATAGCAGTGGATACGCATGTTTTTCGAGTCTCAAACCGTACAGGATTGGCCCCTGGCAAAACTGTGTTGACAACTGAGTTAAAACTTTTAGAGGTCACTCCTGAGAAATGGTTGAAAAATGCCCACCATTATCTCATTCTTCATGGAAGGTACACCTGCAAGGCCAAGAATTTTGACTGCCAATATTGCGTTATAAAAAAGGAATGTGGTTTTACGGAAAAAACAAATAATTGATAAAGTCATGAACTCCCCACTGAATGATATTGAAATAATTTTTTCGAGATTACGCAAACAATTACCCGAAAAAAATGGCCTTCTCACAAGTTATCCTCTGGAAACCCCGGATAAAAATTATTCTCTGGGTAAATTTGTTTTGGGTGAAGGAAATCGCCGTAAGGCTTTGATATCAGCGGGAATTCATGGTGACGAGCCCGGTGGTGTGGAGACTATCTGCAACTTTCTTGAAAATAACCGGTTTGAAAGGTTTTCCGATGAGTGGGAGTTGACATTTTTGCCTTGTATAAATCCCCATGGATATGAATATGGAACGAGAGAAAACCATGAAGGCAAGGATCTGAATCGGTTGTTCAGGCAAGAGACCCCGCCTCCTGAAGTAGCGTTCGCAAAATCCATTCTTGAAAAACATTATGAACTGACCATCGAGTTGCATGAGGACTTTATGAGTCCTGGATACTATCTGTATCAACAGGGCACTCATCAAGAGGATGATCACTTGGGCAAAAAAATCCTGCAGGACGTAAAGGACATCATGCCTATAAACTTAAACGGTGAGATAGATGGTCGTTCTGCTCAGGCAGGAATTATGGTTCAGGAAAGTAACTTCATGTCCATGGATTGGTGGCCCATGGCTTTATACTCTTTGTTTAAAGGAGCCAGAAGGTGCCTGACATTAGAGACCGCCACCAAGTTCCCAATAGACATGCGGGTAGAAGCTCATTCAGCGGCTATCAATACCGCATTGACATGTTTTTCAGGAGAGGAATGAAACTCAGGCACTTTTATCTTTAGGGATAATGACGGGAATGACAATGGGTTCTCCCACGGAAAGCGAACGAATATCTTTGTCAGTGTTGTAACTGCTCAATAGCCAAAGAGGAATGGTGTAATCATCGTTACGCATCTCCCATAAAGTCTCACCCTTTTCAACACTTCTAATAGTCAATTTGCTGATTTCGTAGTTATTGAAAAAATCTTCCTGGATGGCCTTGTGGTATTCCTGCCTCTTTTCATCAAATTTATCGGGGAGGGTTTTGGCAAAGTTAACGCGAAGCTTATCGTTAACTGATATGTCACCTCTTTTCCCAATACGATTTATCTTTCTCAATTCTCGCACGGAAAGTAGCGACCACTCGGCGTAGTGGCTGAGTGTTTCATCGAAGTCAACAGTGATGGTACCAATTCGCGAATCAGGATTTGCGTTAGAGGAAAAAGATACAGGCTTGAAAGCAGGACGATTCCTGTTTATGCTTTTACTGCTGTTGCTGGCAACTTTAAGGGTGCCGGATGGAACGGCCTTTTTTATTTTAATCGGTGTTGTTTTTTTTGTACTTTCTGATGTGTTGGCAACCTGCGAGCGATCTACTGATAATTTAAAATTGCGTGTTTTCACGGTTTTAGATGTCAGGTTGCTATTGACTATCTCTTGACCGGGAACCTTTATTCTTTGTCCCGGGTATAGGGAGTCGGGGTTCTTGAATCGGTTGATACGGGCAAGGTGATTCACATCTGTATCAAAACGTTTTGCGATTTTAGAAAGGTTGTCGTGTCTTCGAACTTTATATGACACAAGTTTTGCTGAAAAATTTTCGGAGTTCAACTTGGCAAGTTGGAAGGAGGGTCGATGCCTGAATTTACCCCCGGGTAATTGGAGTACTTGACCAACATAAATACGATTGCGTCCTCCTATATTATTGGAACCCTTTAATGATCTCACTGTTGTCCCAAAACGTAAGGCAACCCCAGACAGGGTGTCTCCTCTCCTGACTGTATACCATTTGGACCGTAATTGACTGCTATGTTTTACTTTCTGTGGGATCTGGTTATAACGCGCGAACATATTGTCCACTTTCCGGGATGGAGCCTGAAAAACAAACCCTTTTGGAATGAGTTTTTCCCCGTTCAAAACCGGGCGCCTGAGAGCAGGATTTGTTTTTGCTATTTCCTCGCGAGACATATCAAAGTAGTTCATCGCTGTTCGAATACCTATATAGTCAGGTAACGTAAAAGAAACCATACTCATTGGTTTTTTTATAACCAGATTGGGGAAATATTTGTCTTGATTCTTGACCACATGTAACGCGGCAAGGAACTCTGCGTAAAAATTCTTCGAAGCAAAACCAAAGGTCCGGCTTTTATGATTTTCTATTATTCTGACAAAGTTGCTCCCGTGTTTTTTTTGGGCTCGCTTCATTCCCTGCAAACCATGGTTGTAGGCTGTGATTGCCAGTGGCCATGATTGCACGCTTTTAAAATTTTTCTTTAGCAGTTTTGCTGCGCCATGGGTAGCCAGTATGGGGTCACGCCTCTCATCTACATCATAACCAACACGCATGAACAAGCGACCTGTTCCGCGGGTAAACTGCCAAATACCTGCCGCTCCTGCGCTTGAATATGCACCGATTTGAAAAGAGGACTCTACATGAGGGAGAACACTCAACTCATCAGGGAGGTTGTATTCCTTAAGTATTTTTTTGATTTCTTTTAAATAGAGACCTGACCGTTCAATGCCTTCACGGAAACGATCCTTTTGACCGAGTTGCGCACGTATACTTCTTGAGGCCTTGTGAAAGTCGTTTTTCACCAAATTAAAAACTCTTTTGTCCTCACCCTTCAAGCTATTCTTGTTTTTGCTTTTTGCTATCTTGCGTAAAATGTTCCTGTATTTTTTCTTAACTTTGTCCAGCTTGTGTTCCCGCGATCTTCTGGATAACTGCTTTTCACCCAGATAGACAACTTCATAAACAATATCAAGATCGTTAATATCATGAACCACCGCATGTTTAGTGCTGTACTCAGAGTATATTTTCTTCCAGAACTCAACTTTACTTTGAAGGCC
Source organism: Nitrospinota bacterium (assembly GCA_014382285.1). Lineage (GTDB taxonomy): Bacteria > Nitrospinota > Nitrospinia > Nitrospinales > VA-1 > LS-NOB. The sequence continues at coordinate 4,625 of JACNKA010000176.1, forward strand.
GGGAGGGGCAGTGAAATGGTATTGACTCAGGCTATGAACTTCATGAGGAATGCTGGCAACGGAATTTCCCGGGAACCAGGAAACCGATAAAAAGACAAGGAAAACAATGAGGATTCTAATAGATGCTAACAATTGCCGACTTTCTATTCTAAAAGAATTGTTTAGTGATATTTTTTACGCCAATAAAAAGCGTTTGAAAAAGAAATTACCCGTTTCTGATCGATCACCAGAATCCTAGTAACACTTTGAAATAAAAGGATATCAAAGGCCAAACATCAGGTCAAGATAAATCGGGATTCTGCCGATGCTTTCACCTTCATCTCAATCAGAAAATACCATAGTGGCAACATCAAATATTATAAAGCTTGTTGTTTTTCCGAGTATTCTTTGTTCAAGTGATAGACCCAGGCGAGGAGTTCCGCGACTATTTTATAGAGTGCCTCTGGGATTTCCTGCCCAACATCTATCTTTTCCAGCAACGCGATCAGATCCCTATCCTTTTTGATGGGAATATTTTGTTCTATGGCCATAGCAATGATTTTCTCAGCAACCCAGCCCTGCCCTTTCGCTGTTACTTTGGGTGCACGGTCACCCCCTTGGACATACTGAAGAGACACTGCTGAAGTCTTTGTTTTATTTTTTTTCATGTCTTGATATTCACCAATGAAGTGTTTTGGCTCACCAGCAGTTCAATGAGGCTATCTTTTGCCGGCTTGACTTTGCTTGATACACAGCATTCCACCGATGTTTCGATGTCGTTATGGCCCATTTTTTTCTTAAAGTCGTTGGCTCTGTCATTTATAAAGTTTGCTATGTCCTCATTCTCGGTATCAATCCTTACCGACAGGTTTTCTGGGCCTATCTGCGCATTAATTTTTATTTTCCCCAGAAAAGATAGATCGAGGAAAAAGGCGACATTATGGTTGCTTTTTTTATCTTTAGCCTCTTTATCCGAGGAATCACTGCGAACATACAGATGGATGGTTTTATTACCGGAACTGAGTGGATTGGGAATCTGAATCACCAGTGGTTGATTCTCTTGCTTTGACATCTGTGAGGAAAGCTGGTTGAGTTCTATATTATCTATGGCAAATTTAATGGTCTGTCGAAACTCTGCGAAAGGGCTTGTGGCTTTATTGGATTGCCGGGCAAAGACTTTTTCAGCAGTCTGGTGAATTTCCAACAACAGCCCTTTTAAATCGGTCGCCAATTCTTTATGAACCGGAAGACCCAACTCAAGAGCATGGCGAACCTTGGCCTCATAATTGACCCCCGATGACTCCACTTGTTGCCGGACTTGTTTTTCACTGGGGATTTCTCCCTCACGTGGAACCAGTAAATGTAAAGTTTCCCCCAGTCGGGTAACCACATCCATCTTTATTTTCAACTCCTGCATCACAGGTGACTCAAGAATTTCATCTATGAGCAGTTGTGCCATTTTGGCTATAGGCATGCGAGCTGGCAAATAAGGTTTTAATGTGTTGAAATCTATTTTTCTTGGACTGTCAGCGCTAATATCAACCAAAATGGCTCTTTGACCTTTCTCCGTTTTTTCAAAAGAGATATTGACTTGGGCTCCGGTTTTCAGAATCTCAGTATTTTCAACGGGCACTACAATATTCCTGCTGCCGGTATTAACCAAAATAGATTTTGAGTCCAATATCTGTGTAATACGGGCATTTATGGAACGCCTTGGAGATTCGGAAGTTTGAGGAAACTCTTCAAAACGAGGTAGTCTGGAAATCAACCTCCCTCTTGAAGTAAGATTTGTTCTAGTCTCCTGATTATCAGGCTGATCTCGAAGTAATGGACGTGAAATGATTTTCAAAGCAGGCCCTGCCCCCGAACTTTCTACACGGACTCTAATGGCCTGTCCTTTAATCAAAGGAACCCTTGTCGATTGCTCATGATCTCCTTCAAATGGAATTGCTTTGGGTAGTTCAACGACAACTTTATTGCCCTCAAGAGATAAAACTCCCTTCCCACCAGGAGTATTTCCAGTGAAAACAGCATCAAAAATTTTCCCCGTTTGCAATTGACTGATGAACTTCAGAGTTGCGGGATTTGAACCCTTTCCGGCAAGAATTTTTACGACCTGATTGATCAAATTCTCCGTCTGAGTTGTCTTGTCAGTGGCGATTAAATTTTCAAACATGTTATTTGGGAATGAAGTGGGTGTTCCTTCGGTCTACTTGCCTCAGTGAGGCCTTATATCTTTATCGGCAGGATACTTCGCATTCACAATCAGAATCGTGCATGACATGAGATTATGGCAAAAAACCATGTATTTTCAATGAACTAGGTGGGCGGAGAAGGGGTCAAGCCACAATGTTTATTTGGCCCCGGTACGGGTCTTCGGGCAAAGGTGGTTCAGGTTTGGAATCATCATCAGAAGATTGATTTTTTTTGCGGACTCTAACACGTTTCTTGCCACGGGTTTTGGGGTTGGCTTCTTCGATAAGATAGGAGGGGTCCATATCCTGCACCTGACTGCGCTTCAATTCATCATCCTGTTGACGTTCCTTATCCACTTGCTGTGCGGTGACATTGGGCAGAGTTTGAAGGGTATGCTGGAGTTTTTCCGTATGCGTCCCCATTTGGAGAATCTGCTGCATATTAACGGGAGGTGTTGAAGGCATGTTCGAGACCTGAATAATTAAACACAATACCCGATAAATATAGGTCCATGACTGGACTAGTCAAGGCAAGGGAGATTATTTGATCATGAAATGAGCGAAAAATACATCGGTAATCGTTCCCGTACCGCTTAGAAGCAAGGCATTGGAGGCAGTTAGAATTTCTTGTTTGATTCTTTCTTCGGTCTTGGTGCGTTTAAGGAGGAAATCGTTGGGTCTCTTTCTCCTGAGAATATTATAAATACTTTTTCTCATTAGAGGGAGAACCTTATCAAGTTCACGATCCAATACACGATTACTCAATAAAAGATTTGCCGAAATGGATATGAACCGACCTGTTTCCTTGCCTTCATTAAGAAGAGGGAGAAAAAAAGGCTCCAGCTTATAAATATTGACCTTTTCAATCTTGGTCTCTTCTTCATCCTTGATTTCTTCTTCTGCAACCGGTTCCTCTACAGGTATAATGTCCGCCTCTTTATCACCCCGCAAAAACAGGAAACCTAGTCCTAGGGTCAGAACCAGAAGTACTCCGCCAATAATCATCAAAATCTTTTTATTGGCAAGAATTTTTTGAAGCTTCCCTTTGAGGCCTGCTACCGCGACCGCTTCATCACCGGCATCCTCTAAGAGACGTTCAAGTTCTTCCGTCTCATCGGTGGATAACTCCGCATCTTTTTCTTGATCTTCGGCCATTTCACAGTTCTCGGGTTACATGATTCCTAAAGAATATAACGGCAATAAAGTTTAAGAACTAAATATTTAACTTATTGTATTAACGCTATTTATTGAGCTTGAGCAGGTTTGTATGAAGCTTGCGAACTTCTTCCCTGAGGTCATCCGGTTGTGCTTGATTATTAAGGATGAAGTCAGCATATTTGTTTTTTTCCGCTAGGCTCATCTGATTTCTGATTCGGGCGACAGCCTGGTCAGGGGTCAAGGAACTCCGATCTAGAATACGTTGAACTTGTTGCTCCTCACTGGACTGAACAACTATCACTTTATCGACATTCTTGTGGTTTCCTGATTCGACCAACAAAGCAGCATCAATGATGACAATGGCTGAAGGGTCACTAGCAATAATACTTAAATATATCTCCTGCTCTTTAGCAATAATTTTGGGGTGGAGAATTGCCTCCAAGGCGGATTTTTTTTCAATATCCTGAAATATAAACTCTGCCAACTCTTCCCGGTTCAGGTTTCCGCTGGGATCCAGAACGCACTCACCAAAAAGGTCGATAATTTCTCTTAAAGCGGGCTGGCCTGGGCAGACCAAGTCCCTGGATAATTGATCAGCATCAATAATGTGGGCGCCCTGCTCCTTAAAAAATTTTGCCGCCAAACTTTTTCCTGAGCCAATCCCGCCTGTTAGGCCTATAAGTAAAGACACAAGGGTTATGCTCTCTTTGTTAGTAGATCATCATAAAGACGCAGAAGCTTTAGAGTAATCGGGCCAGGTTTCCCAGATCCAACAGGCCGACCATCCAGATGTGAAACTGGCATTACCTTTTTAAGAGTCCCTGTCAGGAATATTTCATCGGCTTTTAAAAGCTCCTCGCCGGGCCATTTCCCTTCCTCGATATGAAATCCATTTTCTTTGGCTAGTTGAATCACCATTTCCCTGGTGATTCCCGAGAGAATTCCGCAGTTCATGGAGGGTGTCATAATATGTCCATCACAAACAAAGAACAGGTTGCTAGTCGTCCCTTCGGTCAAATAGCCCCAGGGGTTAACCATGACAGCATCTTGAGCCCCTAGCTTATCGGCCTCTATTTTGGCCAAAACGTTGTTCAAATAATTGCCTGTTTTAATATTAGGGTTCAACGCATCACGCGGATTTCTTTTAATAGAGACCAATGCTACCCGAATTCCTTTTTCATAACAGGATTTTGAATATTCTGTTACATCCATCACAATCAAAATTATAGCGGGGTGCTCACATGATGAGGGGTCAATATTCATTTCGCCAACCCCACGGGTAACAAGTATTCTTATATAAGATTCTTTGTTACCCGCCGCTATCAATGTTTTCTGCAACTGTTCCCGAAACCATTCCCTGTCACGCGGTATTTTCAATGAAATCGCTTGAGCTGAATTATGAAGCCGGTCAAGATGTTTGTCTAAAAAACAGGGTTCATTTTTGAAGGTGCTCACCACTTCATAAATACTGTCACCAAACAAAAAGCCATGATCCATAACTGAAATACTCAGTTCATCGCTGATTTCCCCATTAAAATTAAATTTCGTAGTCATCGTTTGTTTGCCAAGTTTCTATTTTTCGGGATCCGTCAAACCGGTTAATCTTTATCAACAGATTTCAGGATATCCTCTAATTTCTTTCGGTCATCTGAGGAATATTGGTCCAGAGGTTTTTCGTTGTCAGGTAGTTTGTTTTTAAAATCATCGAATGCTTCTTTTATTTTTTTTAAATCTTTTATATCCTCAAACTTTTCTTTGGCTCCTTCCATATCAAAATCCATATCAAAATTTGAAAATTGTTTTTTGATATTCAGACTACCAGGATTCTGATTTACAAAATTTAAAACCTTAGCCAAATGAGGAGCGGTGTAGGAATTCTCCGTGACTTTTTTAGCGACCTCGGGGAAAAACTGCAATGGAAAAGTGATGGCAACCAGAATAGCCACTCCTCTAGCTAAACCCACAACTCCTCCAAATATTCTATCGAACATCGAAAGATCAGTTCCTGACCAAAGTATTCCTTTAGCAATCCTGCCTATGAGGGAGATGATAATTGCGGAAACTATATAAATTGCTACAAAGGCTATCAATTTGGCTATCGGCTTACTAGGAATGCTTTCCATCAAAACATGGGCAAAAGTACTTTGGTATTTGACAGCCATAAAATATCCACCTACATAGGCCAAGAGGGAGAATATCTCACGCACAAACCCTTTCATTATTGAGAAAATCAGGCTGAGACCTAACACGATGGAAACAAAAATATCAAATGAGGTCATTGAGTTTTTTCCCTAATAGTTATTTTCATTCAAGAGATATTTTCATTATTCAGAGTTTGATTAAACAGCAATTTAAATGAGGATGTAAATTGGGCAGGATTTGCAGATATGTTTTTTTGAATTTGAGCCAGTCCGAAAAATGCTCCTTCGCTGATTTCTTCAGAATTGACTTGAATCGTTTCATCCGTGGTACAGGTATAAACCTGAACATGTTCCTCGTGAGTCTCCTGACAGGCAGATATTTTCATAGAAGGTTTCAAAACAGCCTTCAAGTGTAGTTCTTCAAAAAGTTCGCGATGCGCACACGCATCATAAGATTCTCCGGCATCGACATGTCCCGCAGCTGAAGTGTCCCACAACCCGGGACTTTCATCCTTGCAGAGAGCGCGTTTTTGCAGAAACAATTCTCTTCTGGAGTTGAAAACAAGAATGTGTGCGGATCGGTGTAGTAATTTATTTTGATGAATATTCTTCCGGCTGGCCTGCCCTGTTATGCAATCATTTTCATCGACAATATTATAGATTTCATGCTCTACGTTCATGGCAAACTCGTGTTCAGCTTTGATCGGGGCGCAGATAGCTCAATTGACGGGGGAACTCACCTTCCTCGCAGTAATTGTTCTGGGCTAAAAGTTTGGCATCTTTAATGGCCTGTCGAGAACCTTCCAGAATCACATTAAGATAACCTTTGTCAGCCAGGAGACCACCTGCCTGCAAAAGACTCATGACAGATTTGGCATTAAATTTTTCATCATCAATGAGCATGAATAAATTCCCTTCATGATGCCGGGCAATTAAGGAAAGATACGTTGAAGGTCTGGCATGAAAACCCAAAGGCTGTGGGACAGGAACTTCGGCTCTTACAATCTCAACAAACCCCTTCAAAATCTCTCTAACCAGTTTATCGCCTTCATGGAGATAGTATTTGCTGTAATGGAAACCGAAATTAAAAATTTGCCCGAGCAAAATATCTTTATTTACTAACTTTGAAATTTGGTGTTTACACTCTCCATGACGAATATCATCCTCATGGCGTTCATAAAAATGACAGAGCCAGAGAACAACCTCCAGAAGATGGAGAGGCATGGAAATATAACCTCTCAAGTTTTTCAAGTCAGGATGAGTTTGTTCCAACTGTGTATTCTTGACATATGTATCGTATTCCGACTGAACGCTATGCACCAGTTCTTTAAACATCCGAACCAGCTTTTCATCTAATTTTGAGGGGATAATATGGCGAAATGTCTCAAGATTGTCACTCCTGTCAAACGTAATCTCATTGATCATTTTCGCAACTTTCCGGTATTTATGGCAGAGGTCTAATATCCTTTCCTCTTCTCCTTTCACTTTGTCATCGAGAACAGTTCTTGGTAGGCGCTTATTGCTTTCGACATCTGAAAACTCATCTATTGAAAGCCGGTCTTGCGAAATTCCTAGACCATTTAATTCTCCTGTCTTGACAACTTCGGCCCTCAAACCCTGTATAGAACCATTTAGAAAATCCAACACCTTGCATGCAGTCTCATTGAAAGTCTGCATATTTTCTTCAGACTCCCTAAGGTTATAGTAAGGATACCGGTCCAAAATATGTTTGATATAAAATGCGGCAATAGCGAGATTGCGTATGCAGGCGACATACTCCGAGAAAAAGGACCATGTTTTATTTTCCCGAGCACCATGTTCATCTAGAACACTTTCCAGATATTCGGTTTCCTGGATCAGGCTGGAATAGAATTTCCGGGAAATTTCCTTGCCACTTTTCATTTTTTCACAAAATAAAGCACTGACTTTGAAAAAAAGCTGGGAAGGCTCTTGAACAATCTTTAAAAACTCATCCTCAGAAATAATCTGAATAAGGGATTTGGCTTCCATCTAATTTGAAACTCGCTGGAAAGGTTTGATTTGATCAAAAAATAATCGGTCTACGATAGTATACCCGCATACCACTTAGGTTAAAAGGCCACAGATTCGACTGCGAATTTTTTAGGCAGGTATTTTTGCCAGATTTCAATATGCGAATCCGGCCCGGATGGAATCAGAAAGGGAATATATTGGTGATCAGGCTTTCTGGGGAGTTGACGTAATTGCATATCCACTTCAAATGGAGTTCGGTCACCTTTTTTAAGGTTACAGGTTTTGCAGGCAACGACTATATTCGTCCAGTTAGTCCCTCCCCCTCGGGATTTGGGAACAACATGGTCCACAGTGAGAGGATGGTTTGAAGTTCCACAATATTGGCAGGTATAATTATCTCTTCTTAGAATATTTTTTTTGCTAAAGGACAACCCCTTTTTGCGGTTGCGTTGAACCATTTTTAAAACACGTATCACGGTAGGAAGCTGGAAGCGGGTAGAGGGTGTGAATACAGTATATCCTGCGCTATCCAATTCTTCAGCTCTACCGCCAAAAACCATGGTTATGGCATGACGGGCACTGCAAAATTGAAGCGGTTCATAAGAATAATTTAAAACCAGGCTTTTGAACGAATCGAGCATGTTTCCAAACCTCGTAAAGCTGGAATAACTTGATCTGTCTAACCAAACCAATCTTGGTTTGAAAAATTTTACCCCTTACTCCCTCATGCTGTCAATAGGTAGCGATGCAAAAGCTGTTTTCACAGTATATTTCCGACACCCAGCCGTTTATCCGGGTCCAGGCAATCTTTGATTTTTATCAAATCCTTCAAACCTTCTGGCCCGACCATTTTTGCGAAATAATTTTTCTTTATTTTTCCAATACCATGCTCTGCAGAAACTGTCCCCTGCCATTTTAATATTTGATCTACCATTTGATCATAAACCTGCATTGCCTCATTCCTTTGAGATGCTTCCGGCAAAAGATTTATATGTAAATGGTTATCGCCCAGATGCCCAAACATGACATGATCCAGACCGCTAATTCTCAGGGTTTCCTGATAAAACTCCATCATTGGCATAAATTGATTATCCGGAACAGCCATATCTGTACCCAGTTTAACCCTCCCTGCACGACTGTTTTCCTCATTTATGATAATTGGGATATCATGCCTGAAGTCGTGGAATTTCTGAATGTCCATTGCATCCTGAGCGAACCATGAATCATCAAGCAGGATATTTTCTTCACTCAAAAATTCATACCAGTTTTCCATAACCAAATCATAGTCCTTCAATTGAGCCACATCCTGTTCAAAAAACAAAGCTGCTCTGGAATGACTGGGGATGTTTTGATGTCTGCTTTTCAATCTTTCCAACGCATTACGATCAAAATATTCCAACGAACAGGGATCAATCTTTTGCCCTTTAAAGGATTTAATTTTTGGAATCAATTCCCAGCAGGAACGTTCCTCCTCAAAGAATAAAATTCCGCTGACAAAATCTGCAGGAGCAGGCACCAGGCGCAGGACAATTTTTGTGAAAATACCCAGCGTGCCGTCTGATCCAATAAACAAATCCAGCCAGTCCATGCCAGGGTGGACAAAATACCCTGCGGCATTTTTGCATTCCGGGCTTTGATAGGTGATTTTCGGAAAATAAATTTGGCTATCATCATCAAACTCAAGTGGTGCGGTAATTTTTAACCCACGTTTGAGGATAGTTTTTCTGCCATCCCCCAGAACAAGCTCAACTTCTTCAACATAATCGCGGGTAACTCCATATTTATAGCTCCGCGATCCGGAAGCATTGGTCGCAAGGGTCCCCCACAGCGATGCCCATGTCTCTG
>JACNKA010000004.1 GCA_014382285.1 Nitrospinota bacterium
CTGTCACTGGCTCCCTGTGTTGTGCTTTCTGCCGCCTGTGCCACGCCGGAAATATTATTGGCAATCTCTGCGGTTCCGCGGCTGGCATCTTCGACATTGCGGCTCATCTCATTGGCCGTTGCGGTTTGTTCTTCTACCGCACTGGCAATGGTGTTCGAGATGTCATTGATCTTGTTGATGACTTCGCTGATTTCCCCGATTGCAGAAATCGCACTGGAGGTATCGCCTTGAATCGCCTGAATTCGCTGGCTGATATCCTCGGTGGCTTTACCGGTCTGGTTTGCCAGTTCTTTAACTTCGTTGGCAACCACGGCGAACCCTTTACCCGCTTCCCCGGCACGCGCCGCTTCAATCGTAGCGTTCAATGCCAGTAAGTTGGTTTGTTCTGCAATGGAGGTGATGACTTTGACCACATTACCGATTTCCTGAGAACTCTCTCCCAACTTGGAAATAGTTTTATTGGTCGAATCGGCCATGGTGACCGCCTCAGTGGTAACACGTGCGGCCTCATTGGCATTTTGTGCAATCTCGCGAATACTGGCATTTAACTCTTCGGTGCCCGTCGCGACTGTTTGCACGTTTTTGCTGACCTCTTCCGATGCACCCGAAACAACATTGGCCTGTGCAGAAGTTTCTTCAGCGTTACTGGCCATCTGTTGGCTGGTGGCTGTCAATTCTTCCGATGCTCCAGCAAGGGTCTGCGAGTTTTCAGCTATATGGGTAATGACCCTTTGCATTCTTTCGTTATCTTCTTTCTCACGTCTTTCTGCAGCTAGCTTTTCGGTGATGACACTCCAAGCCACCATCGGGCCGATGTATTTCTGATTTTCATCGAATAGAGGGCTGACTAATAACTCCAGAGTCTCTGGTCCCAACTGAATATTTGCCTGATGCGGAAGATTTTTCGGATCGGATAGAATTCTGCGTTGATGCGCCGGATTTTTGTGGAAAACGTCGATGCTGTTACCCACCATGTCATCGATTTTGACGGGCATATATTGTTCCAGCGTTTTGAGAGTTTTAATCGACTCCGGATTCAGGTATTGCACTTTTAGATCGGTGTCGGCATACATGATATTGATGGGCATCTGGTTCATCATCGAATTGGTCTTCGCCATTTCGGTAGTTGCAATGCGCAGGTTTTTAACCATGGTTGACATCGACTCGCCCAAAGTTCCATGCCCATCATCTTCCAGATTCGAATTATAAAGATCGTTGGAAGCAATATAACCGGCCTGATCTGCCACCCATTTCATTTTTGCTGTCATTTTGGTGAATGCCTCCCCCAATTCACCAACCAGTTGAGTGTCCAGAACCGGATTATTTAAGTCATCATTGGCAATGGCTGCTGCCTGAACGGTGGCTTTTCTCAGCTCTTTAGTCATATTGTCAAACGCATCGGGTAGATCACCGGAGGTGTTTTGATATTTTTCATCGACAAAATCAATAGCAGCTTCAAAGTTTTGACCTTTTTCCAAATTTTCAAGAGCTTTAGCCGATCCCAACTCGCCTTTTTCAAGGTCGCCTGCCTGACTTAGAAGGGCTTTGAAGGTTTGGATCATTTGATTGAAATTCTGCGCCAGTATTCCAAATTCATCTTTGGAGTTGACGGTCATATCGTGTAAATTTTTTATTTCTCCTGTTGCCAGGCGGTTGATTCTATCTGAAAGAGATGCGAGAGGAACGGTTACAGATCGAGAACTCCACCAGCCGAAAGCAAAAATAAGCAGAATACATGCAGCGGACGTGAGTAAAACTTGATCCTGAATTGCGATGATCGGTGCATTGACCACCGAATCAGGAGTGCGCGCCAACACGGACCAGTTCATTCCTGGAAAACCCAGTGCTCCTTTATGGTGTGCATAACCCCCTGCCTGAACGATTTTCTTCCGCGCATGCGTGGCATAAGAAAATCCGGTTTTGCCATTTACGGCATCAACCGCGGCCCCCACCCCCAGTTTGGCAAGATTCAGTTTGAATATAACTTTGTCAAAATCGTGGGCGATGGAATCCTCCGTTCCTTTACCGTAGGTGGGATCGTAATCAACGATAATATTCCCATCTTTATCCAGCAGAGTCAGCTCGGTTCCTCCCAGTCCTTTGGCCACCAGAGTTTTACGAGCTGATATAAACATTTCCTCTACCAATGAGAATTTGGCGTAGTTGTTCCAGACAGCAAACACATTGCCATCGGCATCATAAACGGGAGCAGCAAAACCTATTGTCATTCCGTTATCCCCGGAATAGACTTTTTTAACTTCTTCATTAATATGTAATGGGGTGATGACGGTTCCGGTAAAGCCGCTATTGCCGCCGGTGTTTCCCTGTTGGCTGATATAGAATTTTTTATTGACGACATTCTGGAACCAGTCAGAACTTTTAAAATTCTGAGAATAGATATGGTCGGTAGAAATGGGGTTGGCAGAGTCGTCTTTGCTGTTAACTCCGATCACTTTTCCTTCCAGGTCTACGAGAAGGGTCAGGTAATAAATATCGTAAGTGTCGACATAGCTGTTCATGCTATCGACAATCGGGCTGCCTGGCTGATACCAATGGTCTTTTTCTCGAAGAATGGTGTTTAGGGCAAAGGCTTGTACGTCTCCGTAACGTTCAAATAAATTTCGGTCAATTTTGTCAGCAATTTCTTCTGCCACAGTTTGCAGATTGGCGGCATTGATATTCTTGATCTCTTTAAACGAAACATTATTAATATATGTAACCACAGCGAGTGGGATGATTCCCACAAGTAAATATAAAATAATTTGTTTCCACTTGACCGACAGGTTTGCCCAGAAACTCAT
>JACNKA010000133.1 GCA_014382285.1 Nitrospinota bacterium
CGTCAAAGGAACGCCGCTTGATCATGTTCCCATACACCACATTTGACTATAACTCACACGCTCACAATGAGGGTTTGTTAAAAAGTCTTTTTTTTAAGCAGGGATATTTTCTCTGCTTGTTAGTTTTTATGATAACCCGGATTTCAGAGGAGTTTTATTTGTTGTATGAAAACTGAATTTAATATCGCGGTATTTCCCGGTGACGGAATTGGGCCGGAAGTGGTCCAGGAAGCTTTAAAAACTCTCAAGATAATCGAGTCGAAACTCGGTTTAAAAATAAACCTCAATGAGGCACCGTTGGGAGGCGCAGGCTATGAAGCCACCGGGCACCCTTTGCCGGAAGCATCTCTGAAAGCGGCGCAAAATGCCGATGCCGTCTTGTTGGGAGCAGTCGGGGGGCCGAAATGGGAGAATATTGATTTTTCCTTGAGACCAGAACGGGCTTTATTGGGTCTTCGCTCCAGCCTGGGGATCTACGCCAATCTTCGTCCTGCAAGTATTTTTCCAGCTTTGGTGGATGCCTCCACTCTGAAGCGTGAAGTGGTAGAAGGTCTGGATCTTCTCGTTGTGCGTGAGTTGACCGGCGGAATTTATTTTGGTGAACCGCGTGGTGTCGATACTCTTGCGGACGGCACACGAAGGGGATTCAACACTCTGGTTTATACCGAGCCTGAAATTGAGCGCATTGCCCGCATCGCTTTTGATGTGGCCCGCAAACGCAACAAGTCTGTTTGCTCGGTGGATAAGGCCAATGTTCTGGAGGCGACCGGTTTCTGGCGTGAAGTGGTGACTAACCTGCACTCGGATTATTCGGATGTGAGTCTTTCACATATGTATGTGGATAACTGCGCCATGCAGTTGGTGAGGAACCCCAAACAATTTGATGTGATCCTGACGACAAATATGTTCGGAGATATTTTAAGTGATGAAGCTTCCATGCTGACAGGGTCAATTGGCATGTTGCCTTCTGCCAGCCTTGGTGAAAAGCATGCCATGTATGAACCGATACATGGCAGTGCGCCGGATATTGCGGGCCAGGAGTTGGCTAATCCTCTGGCGGCAATATTGTCGGTAGGAATGATGTTCAAGTATTCTTTGGATCGTGAAGAACCGAATGCATGGATAGAATCTGCCGTTGAATCGGTATTGGACAAAGGGGTCAGGACGGCAGATATAATGTCCGATGGGATGAGGCAGGTTGGTACAAAAGAAATGGGTGACCTGATTGCCGAAGAGTTGGAGAAATAAATGTTGGCTAAGAAAGATGCATACAATATCGCGATCGCTGGTGCCACAGGTGCCGTGGGAAGAAAAATGCTGGAAATTCTTGAGGAACGAAAATTCCCTGTTGCCAGCTTGAAAGTTTTGGCATCGGCAAGATCGGTGGGGCAAGCCCTGTCGTTCAATAGAAACTCATTAGCTGTTGAAGAGCTGAACGAAAACTCGTTTGAAGGGATGGATATTGCCCTTTTTTCGGCAGGCGCCGGTGTGAGTCACCAGTTTGCTCCTTCTGCGGTGAAGTCCGGTTGCATTGTGATAGATAACAGCAGTGCGTTTCGCATGGACCCGGAAATTCCTCTGGTGGTACCAGAGGTGAACCCGGATGCTATTGGCGACGACCCTGGCATCATTGCGAACCCCAACTGTTCAACCATTCAAATGGTGGTGGCGTTAAAACCGATCCATGACAGGTTTAAAATAAAACGTGTTGTGGTTTCTACTTACCAATCCGTTTCCGGTTCCGGTCAAAAGGCCATTGATGAACTGAAAACTCAGGTTAAAAATATCCTCGGCGGAAAACCGGTTGAGCATGATGTGTATCCTCATCAAATAGCATTTAACTGTATACCACATATAGATAATTTCCTTGATAGTGGTTACACAAAAGAAGAGATGAAGATGGTGAATGAGACCCGGAAGATTCTCGGTGATGAAACGATTCGAATCTCACCCACCACAGTTCGAGTGCCGGTATTTTATTCACATTCTGAATCATTAAATGTGGAAACTGAAAGGCCTGTCAGCGCGGCGGAAGTTAAGGAACTTTTGTCCAGGCAACCTGGTGTTCGAGTGGTTGATAATCCTGAAACCAACGAGTACCCGTTGGCGATTGATGGAGAGGGCCGGGATGAAGTGTTCGTCGGCAGGATTCGTGATGATATCTCCTGTGAGAATGCCATCAATTTCTGGGTGGTTTCCGATAACTTACGCAAAGGGGCGGCCCTCAATGCTGTTCAAATTGCAGAATATCTTGTTCATAGTGCAAAGGGCTGAATATCCCTAAAGCAGCTATCCTGCTTGACATTTATGCCCCTTAAGTATATAAAATATAGTACCTTATGGTATTTGGGCCTGAGCCCTTTACCCAAAATCAATCCTATTTGATACAGGTTCTGTTATGGCTGAAGATTTCATACCTGAGAACCCACAAGGTTCCATACCCACAGGAAAAGCTGGTTTTGATTCGAAAGAATTTAGGGAACTCGTTAAGCTCGCTTCTCACGAGCGCAAAAACCTGCAATTGCTGGTGGAATATTTTGAGAAGAAGTCGGGAGAGCTGGAAGATAAAAAAAGGTCTTTTGACAAGCTGAGTGGCCAGGTGCCTGACGCGTTAAGAAAGCTGGATACGCTGGACGTGCGTTTTGAAGAAATTAAGACTTTTGATGTCCGGGTGCGTGACTTTCAACGTGTTTCAAAAGAGGTCAACTCCAATTATAACACCCTGAAAAGGGATTTAGATTCTCTGCATTTACTTAACGAGCATGTTGACAGCAAAATTAAGAGCCTGAGTCAGCAAAAACAAGTTGTAGAAAAAGCCAATGAAGATGCAGGCCGCCTGAATGTCCTGGTCTGGGACATGGACTCCAAAGTCAAAAAACTTCGAGAGGAGAGCAAGCTTCTCAAATCTGCCGATCGCAATATCGACCGACTTGAGCATATGCTCGATAGTGTTTCGAGTCAGGTGCAGGACGTTGTCAACATGAAAGATTTATTGAGAACAGCCGCCGTAAAAGTCGGGGTTATGAAGGACACTCTGGGCGAACTCGACAGTCGCTATGACAGGATCAAGCAGGATAAGGAAACGATAGAAAGTCATACTCGAGATACGGAAGAGTTAAAGCGTATTCTTGCCAGTGTGCAGACAGATTATGAAAAGCTCCTTGGGCAGAGCCATATGATTAGTGAGACCCAGGAGACCCTCCACAGCCTGATGCAACAAATCAGCGAATTGAAAATCGAATCCAAGAACATTTCTGTGAAGAATGAAATGATCCGAAGCATCACCGGACGTTTGCGGGACTTGGATTCTTTATCTGTGGATGTGGAGACCAAGATTGCCCGGATCCAGGATGAAAAGTCCATGATCGAAAAGACTGAGGAGAAAATACACAAACTCAAATCTTTTTTGATAGACAATCTCAGCAACAAAATGAAGATTTTGAAAGATGAGATGAAGGTCATTGATGATGCCAATGAGAAAATGAGCCGTTTTAACGTCATGGCTGAGGAGGCGGAACAGAAGGTCAGGCGGCTGGATGACGACATCAAAAAGATTGACACACTCTCCGGGATTCTCAAGCAAGTTGAGGTGATGAACGAATCCACCCAGCAACAAATGGATGAGATCATCCGCAAGCAGCAGTTGGTGGATCAGGTGGATAAAAAAATCAATGATCTCAGCTCAATGGTCATCAGCCTTGATGTGAAGATGGAAACTCAGATGCAGAGGAAAGCCCTCATTGAAAAAATGGAAAAGAAGGTGGACGGGCTGGATTTTTTCATTGAAGAGGCAAACATCAAAATTGCTAAAGTTTCCAAGAAAATTGATTTCCTTGAGAAAGTGGATCAGAAGCTTGAGGACTTGAAGTCCATGGCCAATACTCTTGAGGAGAAAATCCTCGACATGGCCAAGGAAAAAGCAGCTATTGATGATCAGGAAAAAAGGATGAACAATATTTCCTCCAAGCTGAGTATTCAGGAAATTGAATTGCGTACCCGGTTTAAGGAAGTTCAGGAGGCCAAAGACGAAATATCCAGAATCGATCATATTCGGGAGGAACTGGGACAGATAGCCAGCAACTTTGAGGGCAAAATGGAAGAGTTGAACAAGGACTCAGCCCAAGTCGAAAAGACAGATTCAAAACTCCAGGAACTTGATAGCTTGATGAAGGATTTGCGTAACAGACAGGATGCTCTGGATGAAAAGCAGGAGTTCATGCTGGATGTTGAAAAGAAAATGGATCAACTCAACAATATGTTGGAGAGGACGGAGAACCGAATCAGCCAGGTCCATGAAGGCGAAGAAAAAGTCAAGCGCACCCAGCAGGCTCTTGGCGAACTTGAGGTAGTGATTAATCGCACTAATGTCGAAAAAGCAAGAATCGACAAGGAAAGAGACAACCTCGATAAAATCAATCTGAATATTGAAAAACTGACCAGCATTACCGAAGACGCTGAATCAAAAATTGATCAGCTTAACAGCAAAATCAATGTGCTCGGTGAGGTGGAAAAACGATTGAGCTCATTGAACCTGCTGGCTGAGGATGTGAGTGTCAAGGTTCAAAACCTCAAGAAAGAAGAAGCCTTGTTCAGCAAGGCTGGAGAACAGATTGCAGAGTTGAAGTTTTTGTTGGGTGAGGTCGAAAGAAAAAGAGAAGACGCAGTTTAGCCGGGTTGAACATACGGATAGAAAACCAGTGGCCTTGTCCTTAAGTAGTGTGGTAGGTGTTTGTGATTTTGTCGGTCGGACGGGCTCTCTGCTTGTCTAGTGCCTTTTCATCCTCAATTAAAACTCAATGGTCTTTGAGCGAAACCCCTTTCAATAATTAGTGGAGTAAAATTTTCATGGAAGAGAAATTGCTGGGTGTGATCGGCGGGAGCGGATTGTACCAAATGAAGGGGCTTGAAATTATCGAAAAGATAACTGTAGATACCCCCTTCGGTTTGCCTTCTGATAGCATCATCATCGGAAAACTGGAGGGAGTTAAGCTGGCTTTTCTGCCTCGTCATGGAGTAGGGCATGTCATTCCACCTTCTGAAATAAATTTTCGGGCAAATATTTTTGCGATGAAAAAAATCGGGGTCGAGCGGATTATTTCTGTGAGTGCCGTAGGAGGTATGAAGGAAAATATGCCTCCCGGTCATTTTGTGGTGCCTCATCAATTCATTGACCGGACTTATAAGCGCATCAGTACATTTTTCACTCAAGGAATGGTTGGCCATGTCAGCATGGCAGACCCAATTTGTCTTTCAACTGCGAGAACTCTCTTTAAAGCCTCTCAAAAGGCTGGCGCGGAGGTGCATGAGGGGGGGACTTATATTTGCATTGAAGGTCCCCAGTTTTCCAGCCGGGCAGAGTCGCATTTATACAGACAATGGGGTGTCGATGTCATAGGAATGACTAATGTTACAGAGGCTAAGCTGGCTCGTGAAGCGGGAATATGTTATTCCACCCTGGCTTTGGTGACTGACTTCGATTGTTGGCATGTGGAAGAAGAACCTGTCACTCTTGAAGCCGTGCTGGAAATCATGCATAAAAATGTTGAGCAGGCGCAGAAGGTCATAAAGGAATTGATACCCATGTTGGGAAGCATTGAGCCTTGTTCCTGTTGTGACGCCAGTAAATTCGCTGTTGTCACCGACCCTGAAAAAATCCCGCAGAAGCTTAAAGATGAACTCTCAATTTTATTTGGTTAATGTCTTATGAATAGAAAAAATTCCAGTCGTCTTTTCTCGATGGCCAAAAAGGTGATGCCGGGAGGAGTGAATAGTCCGGTCAGAGCTTTTAATGCAGTTGGAGGAGATCCCTTGTTTATAAAACGAGCCAGGGGATCACGGATGACGGATGCCGATGACAACGAGTTTATCGACTATGTGGCATCGTGGGGGCCACTCATTTTTGGTCATGCCCATCCTGACATAGTGTCTGCTATCGTCCGGCAGGCTGAACTGGGCACTAGTTATGGCGCGTCTACGGAGTTGGAAATCCAGTTGGCTGAAAAAGTAGTCCAAGCAGTGCCTTCCATTGAGGTGGTGCGCATGGTGAATTCTGGCACTGAAGCTGTGATGAGCGCGTTGCGGTTGGCTCGGGGGATTACAGGGCGAGACAAGATCGTGAAATTTGAAGGTTGTTATCACGGGCACGGTGATAGTCTTTTAGTTAAGGCCGGGTCGGGGCTTGTATCTTTGGGGATTCCTGACTGTCCGGGCATTGTTTCGAGTCTTGCCGAAAAAACTCTCAACCTGCCTTACAATAATATTGATCAAGTGCGTGAGCTTTTTGAAAAAGAGGGTGAAGAAATTGCGGCACTGATAGTAGAACCCATCGGCGGCAACATGGGTGTGGTGCCGCCAAAGCCGGGTTTTCTTGAGGCTCTGCGTGAAGTGACCCAGAAGGCCGGCGCACTTTTGATTTTTGATGAGGTCATTACCGGGTTCCGGGTCTCATTAGGCGGGGCGCAAAAACTGTATGGAGTCACTCCTGATATCACTTGCATGGGGAAAATAATTGGCGGGGGACTACCAGTAGGTGCCTACGGCGGGTCACGCCAAGTGATGGATCATATTTCTCCAATGGGTTCTGTTTACCAGGCTGGCACTCTGTCGGGCAACCCATTGGCGATGGCCGCCGGAAACGTAATGCTGGACCTGCTTTCTAAAGAGGGCGTTTATGAATCCCTGGAACAGAAGTCGGCAAAACTTTGTCAAGGTCTACAGCAAAACGTCGAGGCCCTTGGTATTGAGGCTCAATTTACCCGGGTTGGTTCGATGTTCTCGATGTTTTTCACCTCTCAGGAAATCGTGGATTTTGAAACGGTTAAATCTTGTGATACGGATTTCTTTAAACGCTACTTTAACGAATTATTGGAGGAGGGGGTCTATATCGCTCCCTCTCAATTTGAGGCCGGTTTCATGTCTGCTGTTCATACAGATGAGGAAATCAACCTAACTATAGAAGCCAGTCGCAAAGCGCTGACTGCGGCTCGGAGATAACTGGGATTATGAGTGAAATCATAGGGGTGCAGAGTAGGCAGATTTTGGATTCAAGGGGTAACCCAACGCTGGAAGTAGATGTTACTTTGGAAAGTGGGGCGATGGGTAGGGCGTCTGTTCCCTCTGGGGCGTCCACGGGCTCCAGAGAGGCGGTAGAGTTGCGTGATGGGGATGCCAGGGTTTATTTAGGGAAAGGGGTTACTAAGGCCGTCAAAAATGTGAACACCAAAATTGCTCTGGAGCTTATCGGGATTGAAGTTACAGAGCAGGTTTTGATAGATCGACTGATGGTAGAAATGGACGGAACCGCCAACAAGAGTAAGCTGGGTGCCAATGCCATACTTGGCGTTTCTCTGGCGGTGGCTCAGGCGGCGGCCTGCGACCTTGATCTGCCTTTGTTTCAGTATGTGGGGGGCACAAATGCTAAAGAGCTTCCTGTACCCATGATGAACGTGCTAAACGGTGGTGCGCATGCAGACAACAACGTAGATATCCAGGAGTTTATGATTGTTCCTGTCGGTGCCAAGTCTTTTTCGGCGGCTTTGAGAATGGGTGTCGAGGTGTTTCATCATTTAAAAGAGGTTCTGAAAAAAGGCGGCTTCAATACTGCGGTTGGGGATGAGGGTGGTTTTGCTCCCGATTTGCAATCCAATGAGCAGGCTATTGAGATTTTGATTAAGGCTGTTAAAGGCGCCGGCTATAAAATCGGGAAGGATATTTTGGTTGCTCTGGATGTTGCCGCCAGTGAACTGTACTCTAGTAAAAAATATACCTTGTCAGCAGAAGGCAACAATAAATGGACTTCCAGTGAGATGGTGTCTTACCTGGCTGGTTTGGCTGGCAAATATCCCATCATCAGCATTGAAGATGGGCTGGCGGAAAATGACTGGGCAGGCTGGGAAAAGTTGACGGACGAAATTGGCGATTCGGTTCAAATTGTCGGTGATGATCTGTTTGTCACCAATACGAAGATTCTGGCCAAGGGCATTCAGGAGGGGGTTGGAAACTCTATCCTCATAAAAGTCAATCAGATAGGAACCCTTACAGAAACGCTGGATGCCGTTGAGATGGCAAAAAGGGCCGGCTATACTACTGTTATATCGCATCGTTCAGGAGAAACCGAAGATACCAGTATTGCGGATATTGCTGTAGCGGTCAATGCGGGTCAAATTAAGACAGGGTCTTTGTGCCGAACCGATCGTACTGCCAAATACAACCAACTCTTACGGATTGAGGAAATTCTGGGTGACACCGCGATTTACCGAGGAAGGGATGTTTTTTATAACCTGACCTGATCGCGGCTATTTTCAAGTTGTCTTCTAAATAATAAACGCCATAGATTTTATGACTAAAAACTCACGATACCAGAAAATATTTTTGTTGAGCCTGAGCTTTTTTTTGCTGCTGGTCTTGATGGCGGTTTTTCACGAGAATGGTATTTTGAATGCTTATCAGTTGGAACAGGGACAATTTGAAATCAAACATGAAAATGAAAATTTGCGATCTGAAAATGAAAAGCTTCGATTGGAAATCACTCGTTTAAAATCCGATCCCTACGAGATTGAAAAAATTGCCCGCGAAAAATTGAACCTGATCAAACCCGGTGACCAGGTTTATCACATTGTGCAAGCGCAAAAACCATTACCTCTTATCCCCTAGTGATATTCTTCCCGATATTGGTTTGATCGTCCTGCGTTAATCCGGTGCTCCCATAACTCTTTTTAAAGAAAGGGTTATCCGGGCTGGTTTTTTCTCTTTTTCTGGAGCATTGTCAAGTGTGAAATTCTGGGAATATTGATAACAGGGAAATACTGCTAAATTCTTGAATTAATTATTGATATTTTTAATTTATAGTGATAAAGTAATGCCACCGATTCATATATAGAACGTTGTTTTATTAGCCGTGAAAATTTTCGGTTTTACCTTGTTGTTACTTGTGAGATGCAAAATTTTTCTGGCAAGGTGAGAACATAAAAATTTATATTCTGACAAATTTAGTTTTAAAAATATCATTAGTTTGTTTTTTGAGGAGGGAGTATGACCAAACAAGATATCATCAATCAGGTCTCATCTCGTGCCAGCTTGTCAAGAGCCAAGGCTGAAGAGGCTGTGGAAACAGTGATTGAGTTGATTAAGGAATCACTGGGGCATGGGGAACCAGTTATCTTACGCAGGTTTGGAACATTCCAGGTTCGTGCAAAAACCAAGCGCGTTGGCAGAAACCCCAAAACGGGTGAAGAAGCTGAGATTTCTGCGCGAAAGGTAGTTCGCTTTAAATCGGGTAAATTTTTCAAACAAGTAGTTGATGATAGTTCGACTTGATAAAATTCTGCTCAAGGGTCTTACTTTCAAAGAATTAGCATCGCATCACCGTAACTGAAAAAGCGGTATTTTTTCCTGATAGCCTCCCTGTAGGCTGTTTTCGCCAATTTTTCACCCATGAAGGCGCACACCAGTAAAAACAGCGTTGATTTGGGCAGATGAAAGTTGGTGAGCAGATGATCGATGTTCCTGAACTCCCACCCCGGATAAATAAAACAGTTGCACCAACCGGATATTGTTTTCTGGATATATTTATCAAACTCCTGGGTCTCCAAGACCCGTGTTGATGTTGTACCCACCGCTAAAACGGCTTGTCCATTTTTTTTTGCTTGAGCGATCTTATTCCAGTTGCCGGGGGAAACTTGAAAATACTCTTCCTGCATTTCATGGTCGATAAAGTTTTCCTTGCGTATAGGAACAAAAGTTCCCGGCCCCACATGTAAAGTAAGGTGGGCAGTACCAACCGTTTTTTCTCGTAGACTGGCCAATTGCGATTGAGTGAAATGCAATCCAGCTGTGGGCGCAGCTATGGCCCCCGCATGCGAAGCAAAAACGGTTTGGTAACGCTTTTTATCCAGCTCCAGGACTTGTGAGTTCGTGTCCAGGGGCCTGTGTATATATGGCGGTAGGGGCATTCGCCCCTTTTCCATTAAATGGGCTGTAAGCTCTTCTGAGGATGAGAATTGTATGAGAGCCCGGGTGTCCTGTCGCCTGATAAATTGGGCACTCAGACCTTTATTCCCGAATTTGAGCCTGGTTCCTGGTTTTAACCGGTTCAAGCCCTTCATCATGACTTCCCACACCTCGGGTTCCGTCTCACGAATGAGCAGGATTTCTACCTGCCTGGCATTAGAATCCAGTTGGGCCAGAAGTTTTGCCGGGATGACTCGGGTATCATTGAAAACCATCAGAGGATGATTTTTGAGATGGTCTTTTAAGTTATTAAAAGTATCGTGCGTCAGGGTTTGTTTTTCCCGGTTCACAACCAGCAAACGAGACTGGCCTCGGCGCTGGGTCGGTTTTTGGGCAATCAGTTTTTCCGGTAACTCAAAATCGTAATTAGAAAGCTTATGTTTCAAGAAAGGCCTGTATGGTTAGTCCATAAACAAAGACTGGAGGGATTTTAGAAAGAATATATTCACCCCAGTTATTAAAGGGAATATAGCAAGTGCTTGTTAAGCCGTCCAGACTTCTTGCTCACTAAATCAGGGGTATTACTCATTAATATGGAGGTACATGTCTATTGACCCGATAAGTAATTTATATTATTCTCTATCATGTCAAAATAATTGTGTAAACATAGCCTCGAATACATGTAAGGTTTTTGGACGAAAGGGAGTTGAAAATGGGAAGAATGGTAAAAATTCTAAGCTTGGTTTTGGTTTCCTTGGTCTTGGTCTTTGGAACCGGTATTGAGGCGGATGCTAAAAAGAAAAAGAAAAATAAAGTTGAATTGACCGAAGCAGAAAAAGCCCTGTTTGATAAGTGGGAAGTCAAACCCAAAAAACGGGCTAAAGCGGTCAAGGACATGAGGAAAAAACCTAAATTTGTTGGGGCTGTCAAATGTAACGGCAGTTGCCATGACGCTTATTACCAGGCTTGGACAAAGTCGCCTCACGGAGGCACTTTTAATTTGTTGAAGCCGGGTGAACGCAAGGAAGCTAAATTGCGTGTTAAACTGGACCCTGAAAAAGATTACACCACGACTCCTCTTTGTTTGCGATGTCATACCACTGGCTATGGACAAAAAGGCGGATTCAAACCGGCTGGTAGCAAGAACAAAAAGGGCAAGGACAAGGCTAGTAAAATAGACCCGACTGAGCCGAACAAAGAACAGGTGGGTTGTGAAATGTGTCATTCCGTTGCTGGGGGTTCTCAGTTCCGGGCTGTGATGAAGTCTTCAAAAGGGAATTTTACCAAGGAGGAAACGGAGCACTACGGTCAGCGATGGGATTACTCAAATGTCTGTACCCGGTGTCACACGCATAAGAACACTCCTTTTAAACCTGAGGTTCATGATAAGTACAAATTCAACTTTGAAGAAAGGAAGTTGAAAGTTCATAAAATCGCGGACTACTGGAACGAAGATAATGCGGACCAGAAACTGGAGAAAAAGGACGAACGTGCTAAACAAGTCGGTCAGTCGGAGAAAACCCCGCTGGTGATCGAAGACTTTGAAATCAACGATAAAGGTAAGCTCAAGTTTACTAAGGGTACAAAACCCTATAATAGTAAGAAAAAAACCTTTAATTATAAAAAGTAATTATTACTGATTCCTAAATAAAAAGGCCTGGTCCGTTCAGGGCCAGGCCTTTTTTCTTCAAGCCTCACTTCCCACTTGCCGAAAAGCTCTCAATGACATCCAAAAATTTCAAAAAAAATATTCTGTGTATCGGGGCGGGTTATGTCGGGGGGCCGACCATGACCGTTATCGCAAATAAATGCCCAGACTACAAGGTGACGGTTGTTGATATTTCTGCGGAAAGAATCGATGCCTGGAACTCCGACAATCTCCCTATCTTTGAACCGGGACTGCACGAACGGGTGCAGAGTGCCCGTGGGGAAAACCTGTTTTTCTCCACTGAAATAGATCGCTGTATAGATGAGGCCGACATCATTTTTGTCAGTGTCAACACGCCCACTAAAATGTTCGGTGAGGGGGCAGGTAAGGCCGTAGATCTGCAGTTTGTTGAGCAAACGGCAAGACGTATTAAGGAAAACTCCAAATCTAACAAAATCGTTGTGGAAAAAAGTACGCTTCCTGTCCGTGCGGCAGAGGCCCTGACGACTATTCTTCACTCCGATAACAATTCTGTCGAGTTTGAGATTCTGTCGAACCCTGAGTTCATGGCCGAAGGAACAGGGATCAGGGATATGGAAGACCCGGATCGGATTTTGATTGGCTCAAGAGATACGTCATCGGGACTCGCAGCCCGTGATGTTTTGATGGATATTTATCTCCATTGGGTTCCAAAAGAGCGTTTGATCACCACCAATCTGTGGAGCAGCGAACTTTCAAAACTGGTGGCCAATGCGGTTTTGGCTCAGAGAATCTCTTCCATTAATACGATTGCTTCTCTATGCGAGGTGACAGGTGCCGATGTGACCGAGGTTTCCCGCGCTATCGGTATGGACTCCCGAATCGGTTCCAAGTTTTTAAATGCCGGGCCGGGGTTTGGCGGGTCCTGTTTTCGCAAGGATATTTTGAATCTGGTCTACTTATGTGAGTATTACCAGTTGAATGAAGTGGCCGCTTTCTGGGAACAAGTCGTGTCCATCAATGATTACCAGATGGAAAGATATGTCAGGCGTATCTTGCAGGCCATGTTCAATACACTGGTCGGGAAGAAGCTGGCAGTTTTTGGTTTTGCATTTAAACCGGATACAGGCGATACCCGCGATGCACCGGCGATTTATATTTGCAAACGGCTTCTTGAAGAAAAAGCCTGCCTGAAAATCACCGATCCCTATGCTCTGGATAATGCCAGGAAAGACCTTCATGGTACTGAAGGGGAGATGGAATTTATTGAAGACCCCTATCAAGCAGTGGAAGGGGTGCATGCTATCGCGTTGATCACCGAATGGTCGTTATACAAGAAACTGGACTACCAGAAAATTTTTGATAAGATGGAAAAACCCGCTTTTATTTTTGATGGAAGAAATTGTCTCGACCATCAAGCTCTCTACGAGATTGGTTTTAATGTTTATCCTGTAGGGAAACCAGCATTGTCGCATTTGTAATTGTCCCGCCTTTACTTAAGCGGGGTAGTTCCCGTTTAACTTACGTGTTGTGTCAACATGAAAACCACCGGATATTTATTTTGTGCCCTTTTTTGGGTTCTGTCCTTGAGTGCTTGCAAGCTCGACTTGTCTTCGAAGGTCAATATTGGAGACTTGAACCGAGTTGCCCTGATTAAGGATGAAGGCGTGACGGGTTTGGGAACCATCAAGCTGGAAGTTGGCTCTGTGGTTCAATGTCAGAACGAGAGCCAGTTTTTTGCCTCGGTTCTGGAGAGCCACTTTCAAAATCTCAGTATTCGCCCCTGCGAACAGGTGGGCATGGAAACTTATTTTGTCGCCGCATTTCAAATTCCGATTTTGCATTCTGCAAGGGACTGGCCGCAGAAAACCAATAGTATGATTGCAATCACAGCAAGTCCTTCAAGTCAGGTGGGAGGGGTCGATGTGGATATGCTGCTTAACCAGGCACGTTTCAGGCGGATCAATAAAGCTATCGAGGCCAAATATTTTCAAAAATTCGATTTCGCCCGCTCCCGAATAGCTATCCAATTGGAAAACGATCAACTGACCTATCATGATGTTTTAGCATCGGATGCATTTGTCGATGAGTTACCTGTTGTGGGCATCAAAGCTTTCGGCTTGAAGCCAAGAGCCCATCTTGAAATCGAACTTTCCGATGTCCAGCGCGAGTTCTTTTCTCTTTATAGCCGCGTACCGTTATTCAAACTGATTCTCAGCATCTGACTCTTAATCAGTAGGTCCTCGGTTCGA
>JACNKA010000101.1 GCA_014382285.1 Nitrospinota bacterium
CCGGCAGACATATCAATGGTACTGCACCCAATGCCATGGCATTAAAGGAAAGGGAGACGGCATCAACGCCAGACTCCTCACGGTTCCGCCGCGCAACCATACCAAGGCCGAATATCTCGAAACCCGGACCGATGAGCAACTTTTTGAGGCCATTAAGTTTGGCGGGCTTTCTGTCGGCCGGGCTCCCTGCATGCCCGCCTGGGGACACACTCTTGATGAGGATGTCATTCACTCGCTGGTCCAATACATCCGCGAGCTGTGCCAGTGCGAGGCCCTCTAGGCGGAGTACCTCCGCTGGTAATTAGCAATGTATTTATTTTCGCCGTCAGTCGGCCTCTCAGCTCTATGGGCTATTGCTCATTGGCTCCACGCCTAGTGGTTGCTCATGCATCCCTTCGGGGCATGAATTTTCAGGCAGGGCATAACACGGGTACGGAATAAAATCACAGCCCCACGCTGAGTGGTTTGCTATAATCATTTCCTTTAATGGAAGAAAGTCTCACATTCCGACAATGGCAGGAAGAAGAAATTCTTTTTGCGACTCGCAACCGGGGTTTTATTTATGCAGTCAGGAGTGCGAATTTGAGGGTGAATAATTCTGCCGCAGAAGGCCACCTTTTTCTATCCCAAACTTTTATCAGAGTTGGTCATCAATAGGTTCGGACTATGAAAATTATATCCACAGAGTTTCTAGTTGGAGCCGTTTCAGCCAAACAATACCCAAAAGGAACGCTCCCTGAATTCGCGTTTGTAGGCCGGTCCAATGTGGGCAAGTCTTCCCTCATCAAGTCCTTGCTCAACCGGAAAAAGCTGGTACGCATCAGTTCTTCTCCCGGTAAGACTCGTGAAATTAATTTTTTCAACATTAATGAAACGTTGATGTTTGCCGACCTTCCGGGCTACGGATTCGCAAGGGTTCCTCCTGCCTTACAGAAAAAATGGAAAACGATGATCGAGGAATACCTGACCCAGCGCGAACCTCTCATCGCTATCATTTTCATTGTTGATGTCCGACGCAAACCGACGGAGCTGGATTTGACCCTGAAAGAATGGCTGGAGGAACTGGACAGGGACTATATTCTGGTGATCACCAAGGCTGACAAACTTTCGGCTTCAGAGCGCAGTAAACAGGTCAAGCTGATTAATGCCGCATTCATGGGTAAAAATGCCCTGGGCTTCAGCGTCTATTCCAGCACAAAACATACGGGTAGAAAAGAACTCTGGGCGCAGCTGCAAAAGCTGACCCGTGAAGACAAAAAAACCCCCTTCCCTGAAGAGGAAAGAGGGTAAATAGTTCCCGCTAATGGGAAAACGCTGGTTATCTGCGGGGGGTGGTTAGCCCCAGAGTTCGTCCGGGACTTCCAGGCGATCAATCTTTTTGCCTTGGGCAATGTGCTGATCAAGGATCTCATCCACATCTTCCGGCTGAACCTTCTGGTACCAGACACCATCCGGGTAAACAACAACGACAGGGCCGACTCCGCAAGGGCCAAGACATCCGGTATTTGCCACCATGCATTTACCAAACAACCCTTTTTGCTCAAGCCCCATGGACAATTTTTCAAATATGGCATTGGAGCCATTTTCTCCACAGGAGCCTCTGGGATGTCCGGGCGGTCGGCTGTTGGTACACACTAAAATATGATAACTTGGTTTCGGCATCAATAGATCTCCGTTCAGGTTTGTTAAAAGGCGAAATGCTACATTAGATGTTTGACAAAGGAAATAGTTTTTTTTAAATGAACGATTTTGACACAAAGTCAGATAAAGAGGATGACTCCCCGCAGAGACGGTTTGATGGGAACTATTTAAAGTCCTGGCTGAACCCTCTTGTCAAAGAACCCATCTCTCGCTTTGAGTTTTTCACGCTGAAGGGGGATGCCTCGGATCGAAGCTATTTCCGTGTCACCTATTACCTCCGGTCTGCAGGCAAATCATCAATCATTGTCATGCAAATGAAGGAACCGGGTTCTGAAAAAGAACCGGACTTCAACCGCATGCAAAAATTCCTGACTCACCTGAATATACCGGTTCCTGAAATTCTATACTACGATGCCGAGCGGGGGCTACTTTTTCTTGAAGATGGTGGCGACACGCATTTGGAGGATATTGCCCGTAATTCCCCTGACCGTATTATTTTCTGGTACCAGAAAGCCATAGAGCTGATTGTAGCCATGCAGACTCGCGTCACCAAAAGCATGCGGCCTTATTGTCCCGCCTATGCGTTGAAGTTTGATGTCGAAAAATTGATGTGGGAAATGGACTTCATGATAAAACACTATATTCAAGGATTCCTGAAGCGCGGGTTGAGTCAGGATGAAGAGTCTAAAGTCCGGACGGCTCTACTTGGGCTCTGTGAAACTCTAGCCGGGGAGAAAAGAGTTTTCGTCCACCGAGATTTCCATTCAAGAAACCTGATGATCCGAGAGAACGACCTTCTTCTCCTTGATTTTCAGGATGCCCGGATGGGTCCCCGCCAATATGATCTGGTATCCCTTTTGAAAGACTCGTATGTGACCCTGAAAGCAGAAACCCGAAATGAATTGCTGAATTATTACCTCCAGCGTATGGAGCAGGAAGAAGATCGATCCATCCCCCCCTCCCCTTTTCTAAGAATTTTTGATTGGATGTCGATCCAGAGAAACCTGAAAGCCATCGGCACCTTTTCATTTCAATACATGGAACATAAGAACGAACGCTACCTGGAATATCTGGACCCTACTTTGCAGCATATTCGAGATACTATCCACGCCCGGCCAGATCTGGAACCGCTGGGCCGGGTTTTAAAACAGGTGATTCCTGGACTCAATACGGACAATGAAAACGAGGCTGCTCGGCCATGATGATTCTCAAAAAATACGTGCTATTCATGTTCATAAGAGTCTATCTGCTTACCGTATCCGGTTTGATCGGGATATATTTGATCATTGATTTTTTCGAGCGTGTGGATGAATTCATAGCTAAAAACGCTCCACTCATCGACTACGTTTCTTATTATATTTACAAGATACCTTTTATTGCCGGCTATATGGCCCCCCAAAGTGTGCTATTGGCTACGGTCATCACCCTCGCCTCACTGGCAAGGCAGAACGAGCTCACCGCCATGAAGGCCTGTGGCATCAGTATCACCGGCATAACATTTCCGATCATCGGCGCGTCAGTTGTTATTTCTGTTCTAGTGTTAGCCAGTAGCGAATATGTTGCCCCCATCACCAACCAAAAAATGAATTATATTTTTCTTAACAAGATCCGAAATAATAAATCCTATGGGAAAATCCCAAAAAATGATCTGTGGCTCAAAGCCAAAGACCATTCCATATGGAACATTGGCTCCTTTGACCCAGAAAAATCTGCCCTGCTGGGGGTCATCATTTTAACGCCAGATAACGACTTTGGAATCAAACAGAGAATTGATGCCCTGAGCGCAGTCTGGTCGGTAGACAAATGGTATTTCATTGATGGCTATGTTCGCCAATTCAACAGGGAAGGGCTGGTGTCCACAGAATACTTTGAGAGCCGTTCGTTCCCGACTTCTGAGTCCCCGAAAGATTTTGCCCGGGTGAGAAAACGACCGGAAGAAATGAGTTTGAGGGAAATGTACTCGACCATTCAGGTTCATACTCAGGAAGGCAAGGACACCACCCAGAAGTGGGTCGACCTGCATCGCAACCTGTCTTATCCTTTCATCAGTATTGTTTTAGCCTTGCTGGCGATTCCCTTGTCACTGAGATCCAGCAGGCACGGAGGTCTGCTGTTTTGCATTGGGGTGAACCTGGCTATGGGGTTTCTTTTCTCTTTCCTCTACGCCCTCAGCATATCCCTGGGCCGCGGGGGTATTTTTGATCCGATTCTGGCAGCATGGGGTCCCAACTTGTTGTTCACAACACTCGGGTTCTATTTATTGCTCACCATGGATAGCGAAAAGGCTTTCCCGATTTAAAGTTGAATGAAAAAAATTGCTTCCATTGATATTGGCTCCAACACGGTTCGTCTTGTAATTCTGGGAGTTGACAAAAACCAAAATTTCCAGATTCTGGCATCGCGACGAGTGATCACCCGTCTTGGCGAAGGGATGGATATCCACGGGAAACTGATGGAGCCTCGTATGTCTGCGACTCTCTCGGCGTTATCCACATTCCGTCAGGATTGTCTGGAGCATGGCAACCCTCCACTACACGCTGTTGCCACCAGTGCCGTGCGGGAAGCCTCTAACGGTAAGGAGTTTGTCCGTCTCGCTCTGGAAAAAACGGGCATCGCAATTAAAATCATCCCCTGGGAAGAAGAAGCCCGCCTCACTCTGGAGGGAGTTTTCTGGAAAATACCCCATGATAACCGCAAGATACTCACTCTCGATATCGGAGGCGGCAGCACCGAATTCATCCTCTCTGAAGGAAAAAATATCGTTGGTTTTTGCAGCAGTCCTTTAGGAGTGGTGCGGTTGACTGAAAAATTTATTCACCAGCATCCAGTGGATAATACCGAGTATGAAAACCTGGTCACACACCTGAGAAACGAGTTGCAAGCGATCAAGAAAAAACTCTCGGCCTTTATGCCGCAGCTATTGATTGGTACAGCAGGGACTGTCACCACACTCGCCGCCTTAAGAGGAAATATTTATCCCTATGATCCTGAAAAAATTCATGGCACTTTATTACCTCGGCAAGATATTGAAGCTTTGATTCAAGACCTGAAAGAAAAATCCCTCAACGAGCGGCTGGCATTAAAACCCCTTGAGCGAGGACGGGAAGATTTGATCATCGCCGGAACAGTAATCCTCCTGGAAACCATGCGGGCGTTTCAATGCGACCCCTTGTTGGTCAGCGAATACAGCCTGCGGGAGGGGATCATCCTGAAAGCTCTGGAGAACAGAGTTCCCTGACACCTGCCCGATATTTCCCATAAAACCCTGACTAAAAAGAGCTTGAAGGCTGATTGAATTTGACTTCAAAGTCTATTTCAGATATGGTTTTTGCTCACCATGACTACTAAAAAGAACACAACAAAAAAATTAGTTTCCATCAAGAAATCTCCGAAAACCTCGGGGAATCCCGGGAAACCCATGAAAGGCCGAGATATCATTGTTAATTCCCTTGTCAATGAGGGGGTTAAGGTTATTTTTGGCTATCCGGGTGGAACTTCCATGGAAATCCATCAGGGGTTGACCCTGACCAAAAAAATCCGTATGGTTCTGCCCCGCCACGAACAAGGCGGTTCTTTTGCGGCAGGCGGCTATGCTCGCGCCACCGGAGAAGTTGGGGTCTGCATGGCGACATCCGGTCCCGGGGCTACCAACCTGATTACGGGAATCATTGATGCCAAGATGGACTCCATTCCAATTGTCGCCATCACGGGTCAGGTCGCCAGTACATTATTAGGGAGTGACGCATTCCAGGAAACAGATATCATGGGGGCTACCTTCCCTTTGGTCAAACACAGCTACATGATCCAGGATGTTGCGGAAATTCCCCAGGTCATTCATGAGGCGTTCCATATTGCCCGGACCGGTAGACCTGGACCTGTTCTGATCGATATTCCTAAAGATATTCAACAGCAGGAAGGCATTGCTAATTTTGACGTTTCGTTTGACTGCCCCAGCTATCGCCCAAATTTAACGCCCTCGGTACTGCAATGCAAAAAAGCGGCTCATATTATCAATACTGCAAAACGCCCCATAATTTATGCGGGAGGCGGCATTGTCAGCAGTGGAGCTTCTGAAGACCTGCGAGCCTTTGCAAAGAAAACCGGCATCCCCGTAACAACCACCGCAATGGGTTTGGGCGTGTTCCCTTCCAATGATCCGCTTTCTTTGCGCATGCTGGGAATGCACGGGGCGGTTTACGCCAACATTGCAATCAACCATGCCGATCTCGTTATTGCCATGGGAGTACGTTTTGACGACCGGGTCACCGGTAAACTTGCGGAATTCTGCAAAGACGCGCAGTTCATCCATATTGATATCGACCCAACGGAAATCAATAAAAATATCACGGTAGATGTCCCCATTCAGGGCGATGTCAAACAAACGTTGAAAATTCTCCAAGGTTATGTGCGGCCCAAAAACGATATCAAACCGTGGATAAAACAGTTACAGGACTGGAAGAAAGAATTCCCCCTGAAATTCGAACTTAAAAAGGACGAAATTGTCCCGCAGTCTGTAGTCAGCGAGATCAACAAGCTTGCGGATAAAGATGCCATTTTTTCCGTTGGTGTCGGTCAGCACCAGATGTGGGCGGCTCAGTTTCTGGATTTTGATGAACCCCGTAACTGGTTGTGTTCATCCGGCCTTGGAGCAATGGGATATGGACTGCCCGCCGCTATGGGAGCTCAGGTTGCGTTTCCCAACAAGCAGGTCATCAACATTGAGGGCGATGGAAGTTTTCTGATGAATATTCAGGAACTGCAAACGCTGAAAATAGAAAAAATCCCGGTAAAAAATATTATTCTCAATAATGCCCACCTGGGAATGGTGGCCCAATGGGAAGACCGTTTTTACAAATCCCTTCGTGGTCACACTTACATCGGTGATGCCAACTTTGCCGAAGTGGCGCACGCTTTTGGAATAAAATCTGAAAGCATTTCCGACCCGAAAGATATTGTTCCGGCCTTAAAGCGCATGCTCAAACACAAAGGACCTTACGTTCTGGATGTTAAGTATCCTTACAATGACAAAAGCCACGGACATGTCATGCCAATGATTCCATCAAATCATACTTACCTGGATACATGTCTGGATGCATCCACCTCGCTTCGGGATTATTGGAAAAAGAAAGGCCTGATCCACTAGGCCACTAGGCGTACTTCGGGGCATGCGTGATGCTCTCTTCATTAATTTTCGTGCCCTGCAAGGGTAAAACAAGTGAAGGGGATATCACATGCTGCCAATGAGCAATAGCTCATGGCCGAGAACATTGGACTCAACTTCTGTCAGGACCCCTGTTTTAGACTGTATTCCAGATAGGCGCGTTGAATATTCGCGTCCAGCCGATCCAGGTTTTTCCAATTTTTAAATTTCTCCATAAAAACTGGCCTGATCGCATCCTGAGTTTCCTTGAGAGACTTGCCGTTTCCCAACTGATTGAGAACCATTTCTTTAAGTTTAAGCAGGTAATGCTTCATCGCTATCAGCACCGGCTTGCCACCCGACTCCCCATGGCCCGGAATATAAATTTCTGCGTCGAAATCGCTCAACACGTCCATTGCAGAAATCCACTCCTCCACGTAAGCGTCCCTCATGGAAGGAACATTTCTATAAACAACCAAATCGCCGGTGATCAGGGTTTTCAGTTGATCAATATAGATGAACACATCACCATCTGTATGCCCACGCACGTGCATTAACCTTAAATTATATCCACCCACAAAGATTTCCATTTCATCTTTGAAAACCATATTGGGCGGAGTGACGACCGTCTCATCCATTCCGGGAATATTCCTGCTCTTGAAAGATTCCAAATGACCCTTGCCTAAATCTCCGAACAAGTTCTTGCGAACACTCTCATGGGCAATAATAGGTCCACTGCCTTCAAATACTTGATTCCCAAAAGTGTGGTCCCCGTGATAATGCGTGTTGATCGTGTAGAGAATGGGAAGATCCGTTCGCTTGCGAATTTCTGCCAGCACTTTTTTCGCTTCATTCGGGGTCACCCGGGTATCCACCACAACGACTCCATCACGGGTGATGAGAAAGGTGGTGTTCGAGTCCACCCCGTCTCCATTCGTAACCGTGAAAAGGTTCTTCCACACCTCAACGGTTTTAAAACTTTCCGCGCTACAGAGGCCGCTCACGGCTAAAAAGCTGATGAACAATCCCGCGCCAGCAAGCCATTTGAATCCCGCCATATCAGTCCCCTAAAAAACTATTTAACGTTTATATGACTCTATAAACCAACGTTTGCGTCGAATCAATAGAGAACCCTCAATATCAGTGGAAACGAGGCGCATGGTAGCATTTCCTCACTTGACCGGCAAGCAGAGCATTCATTATTATTTCCCGCCAGATTTAGTTTTTGCACCCTTTCTATTCCTTTAACCCACTGAAAATTTATGTTATTTTAGTGAGATGGAAGCATTGAATAAAAAGAAATACGACTTTCTCTTATACCTTCTGGAAGAAGGCGATGCCATGGTTTGCCTCGATGCCAGGCTCCCGGAAGTGGATGTCCCCGAAAGCCATAAAAACAATTCGTCCTTGAACCTGATATTCAACCTGAATTTCAAGCGTCCGGTAGAAATAACAGAAGAAGGGATTTTTGCCTCGCTGGCCTTCAACGGTCGGCCGCATCAGTGCGCCCTTCCTTTTAGTGCGGTGTGGGCCATATACGACCCTAAAATGAAGAACGGTCAAGTGTGGGAAGAAAGCATACCCACAGACATGAACCTGGCTGATCAGGCAATAGTGAACCAGCCAGAAAAAACCCCGCTGAAAGCGGTGAAATCAAGCGGCAAACCTTCCACAGACACTAAAGCCGAAGGTAAGCGCGACCGCAGCCACCTGCGAGTCATCAAATAATTGTCTGGGACCGTTACCATATCCTTTACAAAGGTTTGAGGATAGATTACAATTTGCCTCTGCTCAGATTATCTTGAAGTTGAAAATGTATGGTGGGCGTAGCTCAGCTGGTAGAGCTCTCGGTTGTGGTCCGAGTGGTCGCGGGTTCAAGCCCCGTCGCTCACCCCATTTTTTCTACTAGGTGTAGGGCCAATGTTGCCATCCTGAATTAGGCCGTCATCCTGTGCCAGATGAAGAATCGGGCTGGCAAACCCTGATATTATTTTTTGCAACTGCTTTTTCCAAAGCGGCTCATTTGAGCCGTAGTGATGCAAAGTTGTCCGCCCTTCCCCGGCGACCAATCTTTCTGGGTGTATCGAACCGACCAAACATAGACTTCATATAAGGACGCCTTACTGGCCTTGACAGCAGTCTTGTGGTTCCATGAGTAAAAATTTTCAGGAACCCCTTTCCATCCAATGATGACATTTTGACCCTCAACTCTGTACCACTCTACATTTTCGATGTTATCGAGAAATTTGATTCTATTCTGCAAATTCTTCTGACTCGCCCCTAATGAAACCGGGAAAAACCAGAAAGCTAAAACTAAAACCCACGCCGTAATTTTCTTTGACTTTTTCATAGAAGTTCCTAATAGTAGATGGTTGATAATAAAAGGAATATAACTTTCTATCATCCTGACTACTCGAACCTACGCCGAAAACAAAAAGATCATACCGTCAGACCTAAGCCCAATAACTAACCACAAACAAATGATTTAAATATAATCTTCAAACCCTTTTATGATTTATATACACTTGTACTATAAATTAATAAGGAGGTCAAGAAATTTATCCCTAAATCAATAAAATTGAAAATATCGAACTCTCAAACCTTGTCGCGCGTTACGAGGAAAAGGATTAAAACGTGTTAAATTTGGTTGTTTTACCGTAGGACCTTGACGGGTAGAAACTTTTAATAATTATTTGTGACTCGCTCATTTTCCTGCCTTCACCCGACCGGAAATCTTTGGAGGAACCCAGACGTTTGCCAGCATGGAACAATAACCCCGACAACAGGCAGACGAATAAACTTCCATAAATGCGTAATCGACTTGAAGGGACTGATGCAATGGATGATCTGAAAATTATTTAAAATTTTATTGTTCCCTTCTTTTGAAATTACAAGTAGAATGTCATCCTTTACAAAATGCAAAAGAGAGCATCTACACTATTCCCATTGCATAGAGCCACATTATGTTGTGGATTTATTGATCGCGGGCTTAAATCTCGTCGCTCACCCCGTATATTTTAAATATGCGCCTGTAGCTCAGCTGGATAGAGTTCCGGACTTCGAATCCGTAGGTCGCAGGTTCGAATCCTGCCGGGCGCACCATATTGAGCCGTCGGGAAAAATTCTGGCTCAAAAATGTTTTGCTGGCTCCCAGGCAAAAATATAGAGGAGAAGATTTTTATGTTTAATTTGAAAATAAGACACCTGATCGCTCTGACTGCGACAGCAACCTTATTCTTTAGTCAGAACGCCTTGGCGGCAACTGCAATGGACTCCATCGGCACCGGCAGTGCTGGCAGCTATTCTCATGGAGAAGCAAAAGGCGAAGGCAGTAAAAGCAAAACGATGCCTCATCATATTTCTGGCAGCGAGAATCACCACATTTCTGGAAGTGCGGGTCATCATAAGCCGGAAGGAAGTGGGTCTAAAAAATCCTATTCCCATCATGGGGAAAAAGGCTATAGTCATAATAAACTTGAAGGAAGCAAGCATCAGGCGGGATCCGGTCACGGTTATAGCAAAAGTTCACATGGCGACCATGGTGGTCACACCAGCAAATGCCCGTTCACTCATCTGTTGCGCTTCAAAGATAAGTTAGGCCTGACCGAAGCCCAGGTTGCAGAAATCAAAAGACTGCGGTTTGAATATGGCAAGAAAAGCATTCGCAACAAGGCCGAGCACAAAATCGCACATATGGAATTCGACAAGCAGGTTCACGCTGAGAAGTTGGATGTAAATGCCATCCGCTTGGCAGCGGGTAAAATTGCCCGAACCAAAACTGAAAAGATCATGGATTTGGTGAATGCAAAAATCGCTTTGCTCACCCTGCTGACAGAAGAACAGCGGAAAATAGCACATGCCATGCATTCTGCCCACTAGCCTTGGAGGCTATAAGCAAGAGTTCGTTGTGACGAGAAGCCCATTGAGCTCAAGATAAAGATATTGCAATTTACCAGCGGAGGTTCTCCGCTCACTAGTCAGGGATTGCTTAAAAATTAAAAGAATATTCGGGGCGTAGCGCAGCCTGGCTAGCGTACCTGCTTTGGGAGCAGGGGGTCGGAGGTTCGAATCCTCTCGCCCCGACCAGTACCATCAAGGACTTGCAGCTTTTAGCTGTAAGTCCTTTTTGTGTTTTTGACCTATGCGTGACTGGGCAAAGCTTCCACCGCTTTACGAAGCCTTTCGGGACTCAAGTGGGCATACCTTTGAGTTGTGGAAATATCTTTATGACCGGCCAATTCCTTGACTGCGTAAAGATCCACTCCCTGTTGTACCAGTTGCGAGCAAAAGTCATGTCTTAGGTCATGAAATCGGAAATCAGGATAACCCGCCTTCCTGCATGCTTTCTTGAACGCTCGGGTAACACCCCATGCGGTGTACTCCGTTCCGTTATTGTGACAAAACACAAATGCGGATCGAATTAGTACCACCTTGTTGGATTGCCCTGCTCGGACCTTGCGATTCTTTTGTGTTTCAAGAATACGATAGGCTTGTTCGTTGAGCGGTATTCCTAGGTGTTCGGAGTTTTTCATTACTCCAGCGTCCAAAATAACCATGCGTTGCTTCATGTCTACTTGAGACCATTTAAGGTTGACCACGTTTGCCCGGCGAAGTCCGGTATATTTGGCCAATAACACAATGGGTCTCACCCAATCAGGTAAGCGGTCAAAAATTTACGCAAATACTTCTGGCGAAAAATATTTAACTCGCTTATTTTCCTTTTCCCGCTTAACACCTGAAACGGGATTAAAAGAACACCATCTCCAAACTTTAATGGCTTGGTTGAACATTGCCGAAAGAAATCCAAGTTCACGATTGATCGTGCGTTTGCCGAAATGACGGCCTTTTTCCTCAAATGCTTTCAACGCTTCCCTACCAAGAAATAGTCACGTATTGTTTGCGTGAGAATATGGATATAAACGAAATCCTCACAAACCACTCCTCAGCGGCACAACCAAAAATACGGCCAATAAGAAGTGGCACAATCCCTACCGAACAAGAGCAACCTGTCGATCAAGAAGGGTATGTATTTGTCCCCAAATACGATGTCCAGGTTTCGGCGGGACAAGGTTCACTAATCCATAGCGAACAAATAGTGAGTCATTTAGCTTTTCATGAAAATTGGATAAGCCAAGAATTAGGGCTCAACCCTGATCATATCGTACTGATTCAAGCCGTTGGCGACTCAATGAATCCAACTTTTAATGCGGGCGCATTGCTTCTCGTAAACACAAAAGTAAACCAAATAAAAAACGATTCAATTTATGTGATCAATCGAGACGATGAACTGATAGTAAAACGGATTCAGGATTTGTGGAATGGACAAATAAAAATCAAAAGTGATAACCCTAAATATGAACCACTCATAATCCAAAAAACAGACGCACTAAAAATAGTAGGAGAAGTTGTTTGGATCGGACAGAAAAACTAGTTCGTTCAAGGATTCCTATGTCAGACCAACGATATATGAAGTTCTCGACCAACGGCACGTGCGGCTTTGGACATGGTTGCCAAGGTGATATTGGGAACTTGTGAGTCTAGCAACCGATCCAATTGACGTCTGCTGGTTTTCATTCGTTCTGCCATAGCTGTTTTGGATATGTGGTTTTCCTTCATCGCTTGTCGTACTTGATCGGCAAGGATTTCTTTAAGAGCTTGATGCTCACATTCCTCAAGCATCCCCTGCTCATCAAGAAAACCATCCAAGGATGATCCAACGTGAGAGGTTTTGGTTTTTTTGCTCATTGTTCTACCTCCTTCTTTCGGTTCACGGCAAGGTCTAAATCTGCTTTTGCGGTTTTCTGTGACTTTTTCACAAAGCCATGAAGCAGAACCATTCCATCATTCTTGATAATGAAAATAACACGCGCAATACGCTTATCTGATATATCACTCCTGACTTCAAATAGTCCGCGCCCCAACGGTCTGCCATAGGGCATTCCAATCGGCCAGCCAAACTCTACTTTCTGGATATCCTTGCCAACTGTTTTTCGGTCTTCAACGCTCAGCTTCAATAGCCAATTCCTTACAGGCTCGGTGCCATTCAAGGTTTTATAAAAATGAGCAATGATTTTCTTTTTGGGTCGTGACATGATTAATCGTGCCATATGTGGCACATGCTGTCAAGTTTTAAAGAGGTCGTTTAGGTCGGGCAGAAAAATTAGCCCAAGAAAAGAGAACAAAAAAAGTCGCTATTTTTAACTTATTCATAAAATGAGGGGGGAGGTTACAAAGGGACAAACTGTGACGTGTGGGTCTGAAAGACGTATACAACTAATTGCCAGATTTGATCTTGTGTCAAAACCTTTGATTGATCCCGCCCAAAAATATACGAACTTTGTTGGTTTAATGTGCTTCAAGGTACGAAATCCGGACATTCTGTTACCCCCCCCTTTTTTGAAACAGGTAACCCACATTAAATCAATAGCCTGGGAAATTTAGTTTTTATGGCATTGTTTTTGCTCTAAATAATTGAAACTATGTGAAACTTGATTGGGCTGGTTCGCTCAATCAAGCCGAGTTGAATTAGATTATTATATTCAAAGATATCCCTTATGAAAATTGCCTTCCAATTTAAAGCTGTCCTATTAATAACCACAGTTCTTTTTATTTTAATTAGTTTTACCGCCCATCAATTAGTCAAAAGTGAAGAACAACAATTAATAGACTTTAAGAATAAAGAACGATTGTCGGATTTGGGTCGTCAGTTGGCAAGCGGATCAGATTATCTGACCAATGAAATCAGAAGGTATGTTCAGCTTGGAGATAAGAAACATTTTGATAATTTCTGGAGAGAAGTAAATGAAACCAAAAGCAGAGAAGTCATTAAAGATCTAGTTGAACTAGATGTGAGTTATGCTCATTTCTGGTGTATGAGGAATGAGGAGGAGTTATGCTCATTTCTGGTGTATGAGGAATGAGGAGGCGGCGTCCCCTTTGTTGTAAAATTGTTTTCTGTGAAAAAAGCAATTCAAACAAAGGAGGCACCACCATGAGTAAGGATAATGTTATTTCTCTTGAGAATCCA
>JACNKA010000177.1 GCA_014382285.1 Nitrospinota bacterium
TGGATTCTCAAGAGAAATAACATTATCCTTACTCATGGTGGTGCCTCCTTTGTTTGAATTGCTTTTTTCACAGAAAACAATTTTACAACAAAGGGGACGCCGCCTCCTCATTCCTCATACACCAGAAATGAGCATAACTCCATTCCGACCGAGACAGTGCAATCGCTGGAATCCACAAAAACCAGCCTTGAGCAAATCCAGAATATGCAGGATATCTTCATCACGATTAATCTGCTTGATAACGCCACTCAGGAAGCTAAACGCATTCGTGCAGAGATTGAAGAAATTTTCGCTCAGGACATCACTCAAAGAGTAACAATTATGCAGGAAACAGTCAGCACAATGTCTTCTTCTGGCGGCCTCGATTCTATTTTCAGTGACAGCCCTATGGAGTTACAGACCTCCAGCACGGATTTGACGGGGTTCAGCGGATCGGTGAGTTCCTCTATCCCTGGGTTTGCCAGCGGCATTGACCGGGTGCCGCGAGACATGCTTGCCATGATCCATAAAGACGAAGCGGTTCTGCCCAAAAATCAGGCCGAGGATTTTCGCCGGGGTGGGGCCAGTGGGATTACCATTCAGAATCTTGATTTCAGCTTCAATGTCCCCAACGGTCTAAAACTTGATCGACAGGAGTTTCGCAACCTGGCTTTTCAGATGCGCGATGAACTCAAACGCCTCGACCGAAGAATCAATTAGTTTCCTCAAATCGATCCTTTTATTATTACCAGCCTATTTTTATTTGCTTGAAAATCTGGAGAACGTTTTATGAGTTTTGGTTTTTATTATCCGATAAAGTCTGCGCCAACGGCGCAGTGGGTGCCTGTTACTCAGCCGGAGTACCCTGCCGGGGAGGTTCTTGATTATCCTGAACAGATTAATTCTGTGACTGCGGGCGGTACGCTTTATGTCCAGGATAAAGGGGTGAAGCGCGAAACCTTTCAGTTTAATTTTGGCCGCATGAGCCAGTCTGATCGGGACAGTGCGAAAACTTTTTTTGATACGGTTAAAAAATCGTTCAATACCTTTGAGTTTGAGGACCGAAACGCCAGCCTGCATACGGTGCGGTGGATGAACGGATTTAACTTTCAACTGGTTCTCTTCGGCAAATATTCGGGCAGTATTGATCTCAGGAAAGAAGCTATATAGAGATGGAATGACTACGGGCAGAACAATTTATAGAAAAGGAAAACTATTATGATTGATTGGAGCCAGTGCCAGGAAAAAGACTTCAGCATTGTGGTGGATGGCGAGGATATTCAACAAGTGGGACAGACACAATTGTTTCCGGTCCGGGTTTTTTATAAAGAAGAAACTTTTGCTTTTATGAAATCGGTTCCTCTTCGGGCTGAGTTTTATGCCCAGCTCAGGCAGAGGGACGACTGGAAGGAACGTTTGATGGAAATCTTAAAAAACCGGGTGCGGGAAGATAT
This sequence comes from Nitrospinota bacterium, assembly GCA_014382285.1. GTDB lineage: Bacteria > Nitrospinota > Nitrospinia > Nitrospinales > VA-1 > LS-NOB. The sequence continues at coordinate 1,434 of JACNKA010000177.1, forward strand.
TGATGAAAAGATTCGCTCGAACCGGGTAGGTATTGATGACAAATTAGAATTGATGGCGGTCGGCAAGAACCGGATTGTGTGAAAGGGCAACTCTCTGAGTTTTCCTTCGCGGTGGGACTTGTAGGCTAATTTCTTTATTAACATTTATTTTTCTGATCCGTTATGCGAACCGACTATACATCTGGATTTAATACTTCCCGAAACAGCAAGGCCAATGCACCGGTTAACCTTCTGAAAATTGAATGGCCTGCCATGAATGGTTTGCCGGCGTTAACATTGAGACTGGCTGACCGGGAAGGGATCGTTATCAACTCTGTTATCTGGTACCCATTGATTAATGATATGGGTGATTTGGATCGGTTGGTATCTCCCGATCAAGCAGATAGCAATTCGCTCCCCAACCTTACTGCAAGCGTTGTGAATGCGCCGGTGGATTTGTTCAGTGATCCCGATTACCCGATCAAGGCGATTTCTAACGTCAGGGTCGGCGGTCACCTGGCGGATTCTGGTGATTTTTCGATAGATGTTGTTAACGGGGAAGTTGTATTTTCTTCCAAGCCCAAAAAATCTGATTCCATCGACACAAAATTCTTGCAGGCGCAGAACGATGTGGTGGGTGCGGGCAACTCTGCTATCAATCCTACTAATGCCAACATTCCCAATAGTCCTACGACCTATGCAAAAATTAACCAGAGTGCCGCTGTTTTATCGTTACGGCAAACGAACTCTCTAGCTAATATTGGGACTATTGGCAAAGTGCTTTTGCGGGTTGAACATTTTGTTGAGGAGAAACTACCTAATGACAGTATGACGGCCCATGTTACTGGGGTGGGTCAGGTGGGTACTCTTTCCGCTCCGGCTGCGGACGATGTGGTTGTCTCAAGCGGGACAACGGATATCACCCATACCCATTTGGACTCGTTGGGGTTTCCCATCAGTGATCCACAGCATCAGCATTCCGAAGCGCTTCCTCCAAAGATTACGCAAAATGCTTTATCTGGGGTTGGCGGGCAGACCATCGGGCTGAGTAATGGAGAGCAACATATTATTACTTTCCCCGATCCCGGACCGGGTACCTGGGCGACTGCCGAGTATGGGTTTGGTTTTGAGTGGTCAGGCACTATTAATGGCCCCAGCACGGTGGATGTTTATGCTAATAATTATGGTGGAAGCCCTTCTGCTGGTTACCGCCTTTGGAGAAGGCAGGGAACGACCGAAACTTATACAACGGGCGGCAATATTAATACGGATACGAACTCTATTCGCATCACGCATAATGCCACACTTATTGTTTTTAAAATAATCTCTGCGACACGCGTTGTCACCATGACAGCACCGCTACAGGTGTCCACGCAAGCGACTAGTGTTTCGACTTCCAAGACGGGTTCCTTGACTCAGCACTCCTCAAGTCCGGGTATTAATTCTACTGCTGAAAAAGCCACCCGCAGCGTTGTTGATTTTTTTGATATCACCAGCCATGTAAATGGAGATTGGAACTGGTTCACCAATCGGGAATCTAAAGTTCAATATAATGGCTCCAGTGATGGCCGGACTGCCTTCATCGTTCACCTTGCTTATGAAATTGAGTATGCCCGGCGACGAATCCAGTTTACCGACGAGGTCAACGCCGATATCCAGGGCGTGAAGGATGATTCCATTGGAACTTTGACCGGAACGGCTAACGCCCTCGTTGAAAGACCAGATCATGTTTATAAATGGTCCATCCTCAAAGCATTAAATTTGGCAAGTTCGGTATTGGATCCTATATCCCTGGTTGAGGCCGGGGGTTTGTTTTCCGGTTATTTGTTGGCAGGCGTGATATCCAATAAGATTTCAGTGCGTGAATTGTGGAACCAGTGGGGCAAGGAAAGCCGCTCTTTTTTCTATTGGGATCTGGGATTGGCCAAAATTCTTTTTCGGCAATTAAACCTTGTTAACACTAGCACCATCCCGGCTAAAACTATTTTAGATAATATGGTTCTCCTGGATTCGCAAAATCGTATTCGGTTTAAATCCTTGCGCACGCCCATTGAGGATGTGGTGAATAAAATTGATCTGCGATATCGAAAAAATTGGTCCAGTGAGGGTTATAAATCGGTGGAGAGTGGTGAAGATGCCGAATCCATTAACCAGTTTGGGAAAAAAGAGAAACCGATTGATTTTGAATTCAATTGGATTCGGTCTCAGACGGCTGCGGAAGACCTGGTCTCATTTTATTTGCAGGAACGCGGGCTTCCCCGGGATATTTATGAGATTGAATTACTGTTGGACAATATGGAAATTGAACGGGGCGATATTATTGAAGTCAACCCTCCCACGCACGAATTGGAAAACGTCAAGGTCATGGTTTTAGGTGCGGGTAGGTCTATTGGTTCGGGAAGCGGGAACCGTATGGATTCGGTTCCTATTATTGTTCGGCAAATGCGCGGTTTTGTAGGCAACACGGGATTTGGATTGCAGGCGTTTGGAGGATCTGGTTTTGGCGGGGCGGAAATAAATTAAAGGGCTTTGATTTATAGCGGTTTTAAATTGAGGAAAGGATTTTTATGGCTAATACTTTTACAACAAACCTTAATCTTGCAGTTCCCTCTGCCGGGGACTTAAATTGGGAAAATGAATATACCGATTTTGCCGGAGCGATGGATGATCTTGGGAGTTTGTTTTGTTTTACTGTTAATGCTCCCGGCCCTGCTGTTAATGGGGTGATATTTTATGATGGGTTTGTGCCACAGGAAAATATTACGGTAAAGGCGATGGGCCTTTTTGCCCAAACCGCTCCTACCGGTCAGGATTTGAAAGTTGATTTTTTGAAAAACGGAACAGATCAGATCAATCCAGGAACCTTAACGGGCGGAAGTCAGTTTGAAAAAACCGTTTTGGGTTCTTCTATCGGGGTTCTGGTGTCGGACCGGCTGGGTTTGAAGTTTACTCAAGTGGGATCGGTTATCGCTGGGGATAAAATCGTAGTGACTGTTTATTACCAGAAAGAAGCAATACCCAGCCCTTAAATAAATTCAGCTTGAAAAATCTGCGATGATTTCGCGAATCTGTGAAACGATAGTTTTTATATCCAGCGGTTTGGTGATGATTCCGTTCATTCCAGATTTTAAATATTTTTGATGATCACTTTGCTCATTATTGGCGGTCATGGCTATGATGGGGGTCGGTCGCCGGGAAGGTTGGGATGCCTCAAATTCATGTATTTTGGTTGTTGACTCTAAACCGTCCATGACGGGCATATGGATATCCATCAACACAACGTCAAAAGCGGATTCCTTGAACGCTTCAAAAGCCAGGAGTCCGTTTTCGACCGCAGTGATATCGTGACCTCTTTTTGTTAATAATTTTGTTGCCAAGGTGAGGTTAACTGCAGTGTCATCGGCGAGTAGAATTTTGAGAGGAGGGCCGAGGTCTTTTTTCTTTTCAGTTTTATTTATATTCTCACTATTCTGTGCGCTCATAGCCCCTATTATGCCCATGGTGCGCAAATTGTACAATTAAATTTCTTGATTGCGGAGAGAGATTAAAGCTCTTTCCAGGCACCTATGACGCGGCCGACTATTGGGTCGGGATGTTCGTTGAGGTTTATAATTTGTAACGGCGAATTGGGGTTGATGGGTCTGAGAATTAACAGGTTTTGTTGGTATTCGACATATTTTGCCGTTAAACCTTCGTCATAAAAGATGGCAAAAATACGGTTTTTAATTAATTGTTTATCGTCCCTGTCAATAACCACAATGTCACCCGAATGCAACATCGGCTCCATAGATTCTCCGTCTACCCGGCTGGCCACCAGGTTTTTCTTTTTCCTCGCTGCACGTATGTGGAGCAGGACATAATCTTCAATATTATTTTCCTGGATTATAGGGTGCCTGGCTGCAATGGAGGAGTTTGTGAGGGGAATAGAGATATAGTCTTCTCCCTTAATGGTTGGAGCTCCTGCAATGCTATTGGCTTGATATATTTTCAACTCCGGCACCTGAACCGGAAGAGTGTCTTGTTCTTTTAAAAACTCAGTGGGAGGGATATTCATTTTTTCCGCCAAGTCGTTTAGAAGACCAGAAGAGACAGCCCAGTTGCCATTTTCGTAGTTTTGTAAAACCTGCGGGGAGAGGGAAACGTGCTGGCCCATTTCTTCAAGAGACCAGTTATTCTTTTTCCTGAACCGTTTAATTTTTTTACCAATCCTCTGATCAAGGGGAGAGGAAGAAGTTATTCCCGTAATGAGCCACCCCAGGTCGAGCTTGAAATGCCTGGCGATTTTATCCAGAGTTATGCAATCGGGGGGTCCATTATTGCGTCTATGGCTCTTCTTGCATTTTTCATAATCCAAGCCCACCCTTCGACAAAATTCGGCAAGGTTGTTGCTTTCCGGTAAAGATTCTATTCTTTCCCAAACCCGTATTTTTGGCATGGCGAGCGAAAAAGCACTTGACGTTAAGGGACAAATGTCCGATATTAATATTCCGAAAAGGGAATAGTGTCCTTATTCCGAATTCGCTGTTTTTTAAGGCTTGCTTTTTGGTGGAACAACTTCAATTTTTTTTCTGATCCGCTTGGTCTTAATTCCACCCTTTTATTAATTATACCATTTTGATTGGGTGTTTTTGGAAGAGGTGAAATGTAAGATTAAAATAGTAGTCTATTATTCAACGTTGTACTGCTATTTTTAAGGCAATATTTTGATGTGTGCGATTACTAAAAAAATGGTTTTCGGTTTTTTTACCCTCTGAGCTCATCGGATAAAACCACACCAGTTCATTGGAAAGCCATAGAATTATAACAACTTTTGCCTGGACAATAAAGTAGGTAATCGGAAAATATTCGGAATTATTAAGAATAAGTTTGGCGTCAAGCACATAAATTTAGGGGGAGATACTGTGGAAAAGATACGGATAACGCGTTTTTCAGCGGGCCATGCCGCGAGTGTGAAGAATAAGCTTCAGCTTTGCTTGCCGGTGTCCTATGTATTGGAAACCGGGGAAACTCTTCATAGGGGTTGCGGTAGAAACGGATTGCACGAAACGGATGTGGGTTGGCGTTGTTTTTATTGTGGAAATTATTTATATCGACAGGAACCTTCTCTCAAAGCATTGTGGTTCCATTTCAAGGTTGGGCGTGAGTACTGGCGGGCGATGTTTTCCCGGGATAAAGTTTATATTAATGGTCTTCCGGTGACCGGTTTACCGGATAGCTTGCCTCGCAGCCTGGTTTCCGACCTGCTCGAGCCCAACCCACCCGCCTGGTTTTCTTATTTTATTTTTTATGATTATCCCCAATTTAAAAAATACCTGGAGAATTACAAATATGCCTGATCCTTGCAAAACCAGTAAAAGTGTTGATTGCGGTATTGATTATGGATCAGGGGACTACCATTTGAGATTTTTTCCTCCGGATGAGCTGGAACTTATTCGTAATGCCCAGCATTTCGGTGTCGAATATCAGGACTTTCGCCCTCACTCAGAATTTTCCTATTTAAAAGAAGGGTCATTGAACCTTGAGGATATGGGGTTGACCGACAGGCAGTTGATGGCCGTGTCTCTGGTATTTTATGGAGGACTTAGTAAAAAACTTGCTGCGCGCATTATGAAAATAAGCAGTCAAGCTCTCTCCGATCATGTCAAGGCCGGCCTGAAAAAAATGAGTCATGCGTTAAAGTAAGCGGGTGGCTTTGCAAATTGGTTCCCTCTGCGATATTATTCAGGCTAACTTTAATTTTGGTCACTAGCATGAAGATCATCGTTTGTGTCAAACAGGTTTTGGATACCGCCGCTCAAATCCAGATTGATAATGGAAGGGTGGTTTCCCCCGGGAGTTCCCGCATTATTAATCCTTACGATGAGTTTGCGATTGAAGAAGCGATACGTATCAAAGAAAAAAAACCGGATACAGAAATCACTGTTTTATCACTGGGACCAGAGGGGTTTAAGGACTCCATTAAAAAGGCTCTAGCAATGGGCGCGGATAAGGCCGTGCATTTGATGGATGTTAAATTTGAAGGACTGGATTCTTATGCGCTGGCCAGGGTTTTGGCTCGCAGTGTTGAAAAAATTCCCTATGATTTGATTCTCTGCGGCAGGCAGGCTGTGGATCTGGATCAGGCCCAGACCGGCCCAGCTCTGGCTACGTTTCTTGATATTCCTTTTGTTACCGTGGTGACGGGAGTTGAGTTTTCCGATGATTTTCAAAGTGCAAAAATTACCCGGCAGGTCGAAGGTGGCATTGAAGTTCGCGAATTGCCACTTCCGTTACTATTGACTTGTCAAAAAGGTCTTAATGAGCCGCGCCTGCCTTCGCTTAAAGGTATAATGGCAGCTAAGAAAAAAGAAGTTTTAACCCTTTCTGCTAATGACCTCGATGTCGAGACACTTAACATGGGTGACAACCGGGTGATTGATGAAAATCTCTGCTTGCCCCCGGAACGAAAAAAGGGAATAATTCTGCAAGGTACTGATGAAGAGACAAGCGGCGAGCTGGTTCGCTTGTTGCGTGAAGAAGAAAAAATCATTTAATTAAAAAACCTATCCTATGAATGAAACTTCCTCTGCGAACAGCGGTATAAAAGCCCTGGCACAGAAATACAAAGGTCAAATTGGCATTGGTCTCCTGGTTTTATATGTTTTTCTTCTCGGACTGGGAACCATTGGCGAAATCTGGGAGATTGAATGGATACTGGATCTGCCCTTGTTTCGTCCCCCTGGTAAATATTGACCGTACTGTGGCCGGATTTTAAATATCAATAAATGCGCTAATCGGGCTATGCCCAAAATGTCAAAAATATGTTTTCGTCGGCATGCTTTGATGCCGAGGGGGATTTTTCTTTTTTTATTCAGGAGTTTTTTTTGTGAGTGTTGACCGTGTTCTGGCAGTGGTGATCGAGCATGACCAGGGTAAAACCAAGCTTGTATCGCTAGAGGTTCTGAGTGCTGCCCGGAAACTGGCTGACCAGATATCTGGAAAAGTGATCGCCTTTTGCTTCAATCATGCGGCGAATTTGGAGGCGGAGCTTTTTATCCAATATGGAGCCGATGAGGTACGTTTTCTCACTCACCCTGACCTGCAACATTATATCCACGAAAACTATGTTTTTGCTTTATTGCGAGAACTGGAAAAATCTTCGTTCGATTATTTACTACTGCCTGCCACCAATAATGGTAAGGAATTGTCTGCCGTTATTTCGGCTAAGCTTGGGGTAGGGGTGGCGACCGACTGTATTTCTCTTTCTGTTAGTGAGGCGGGAGATGTGGAGGCGGTGCGACCGGTTTCTTCTGGCAAGGCCCATTCCAACATCCGGTTTAGTGGCAAGAAACCTCATATACTGTCCTTGCGGCCGAATGTATTTCGCAGCCCCCCGCTTTCTCGTCAAGGTGAGATTGTTACGGCAGAAATCCAATTGCCAGAACTTTCTCAAAGAGTTCGGGAATTAGTCAAGCAGGTAGGCTCTGAACTGGATATCACAGAAGCCCGTATTGTGGTATCGGGTGGATTGGGGATGCAGGGGCCGGAAAACTTCAAATTGTTGGAGGAACTGGCTGGTGTCCTGGGCGGAGCAGTGGGGGCGAGTCGGCCTGTGGTGGATAATGGTTGGCGAGACTATTCCAACCAAGTGGGCCAGACCGGGCGAACCGTTTCTCCCGATCTTTATTTTGCTTGCGGTATTTCAGGAGCCGTACAGCATTTGGCCGGCATGTCTTCGTCACGGTGCATTGTGGCCATTAACTCAGACCCCAACGCCGCCATATTTTCCGTTGCTGACTATGGCATAGTTGGGGACGCTATTAAAGTCGTTCCTGTTCTCACCCAGGAATTTAAAAAGATTATTACCTCCTGAGTTTCATTTCCCCCATGCAAAGGCCTACAGACTCCATTTTACATATTTTACAGGACTCCCGCCTGGCTCTGGATATTGAACCTTCGAGCCTTGTGGAGTCGCGGATTCAGTCCTATCTGGATCTTTTGGTGAAATGGAACCACAAAATCAATCTCACCGCAGAAAAAGACCCCGACAGCATTCTTAAAAGGCATGTGTTCGATTCCCTGCAATATTCCCGCGCACTTAGACCCGACTCCCGAGTGATGGATATTGGTAGTGGTGCCGGTTTTCCTGGAATACCCTTAAAAATCATTTTTCCCGAATTGAAATTAGTTTTAGTGGAAAGCCAGCGTAAGCGGTGCAGTTTTATGGAGACAGCGGTTCGGGAACTCGGACTGGATCAGACCGAAGTGGTCAACGTTCGCGCGGAAGATATTCCAGCCCAACGGGAAGGCCAATTTGATGCGGTGATCTTTCGTGCTGTATCAGGTTTAAAGCCATGCCTAACTCTGGGTGAGAGATTTATGGCTCCCGCAGGAAGACTGATCGTGAAAAAACCCCCGGATGAAAGCTCCGCTCAACAGGAATCCTCCCTCACCTTAAAGGATGATATTGCCATAACCAGCTATCAAGGGCTGGTCTCCAGCCTGCTGGTCTATGAAAAATGTTCCACGTGAAACAGTGGCGAACCGCCACAGGAAAACATTTTTTTGGCCTCATGACTTGCTACTCATTGGCCCCACGCCGAGTGGTGTTTCACGTGGAACAATGGCGAACCGCCGCAGGTATATAGCAGCCTTATATATTGGCAAAAATACCTTGGGCTTCACGGCTACTTCCCATTGGCGGCATATGATACCCCTTCACTTGTTTTACCCTTGCAGGGCACAAAATTTAATGAAGAAAGCATCACGTATGCCCCAAGGGGTACGCCAAGTGGTCTGATATTCCAATTTTATATTGGCAGGGAATTGAAACTATGGTAATTTTAGGTTGGTCAAGGCACTATTCGCCAGGAGCTTCATGGGTAAAATCATAAGTGTTGCAAATCAAAAAGGCGGGGTGGGTAAAACCACTACTGCTATCAACCTTGCGGCCTCTATAGCCCTTTCGGGCAAAAAAGTGTTGTTGATCGATATTGATCCTCAGGGCAATGCCTCCAGCGGCTTGGGCATTGATGCCAATGCCCGGGGGATTTACGAGCTTCTGATGGGTGAGGCGAGCCAAGCGGAAGTCATTTGCTCCACTGAAATTGAAACACTGAAAATCATCCCATCCAGGGTCGATCTTACCGGCGCTGAAATTGAGCTGGTATCAAGGGAAGCCCGGGAAAGTATTTTGAAGACCGCATTAAATGGGGTGCGCGAAGAGTATGAGTTTGTGGTCATAGATTGTCCGCCTTCTCTGGGACTTTTGACGTTGAATGCCCTGGCTGTTTCTACCTCGGTGCTGATTCCCATGCAATGCGAATATTACGCTCTTCAGGGTTTGAGCCATTTGCTTAAAACTTTAAAGCTGGTAAAGAAATCCATCAATCCGGAATTGAGAGTGGAAGGAATCTTATTGACGATGTTTGATAGTAGAACTCTTCTGGCCAAGCAGGTGAGGGACCAGGTACAAAAATACTTCAGCGACTTCTTGCTGAATACAATCATCCCCAGGAGTGTGCGGTTGAGCGAAGCACCCAGTCATGGTAAGCCGATTATGCTGTATGATGGTCGCTCACGCGGTGCGGATGCCTATGTTGAGCTGGCCAAAGAAATTATTTCGCGATCTAAAACTGATGAACGGACTTCACTTGCAGGCACGGTGGTATGAATAGAAAAGCATTGGGCAAAGGCATTAATGCATTAATCCCGGACTTTGAAATGGGTGTTCCTGAATCCGGTGAAAAAGAAATGACCCAAAGCAGAGAATTGCTGATCGACGAGATATCCCCCAACCGTTTTCAACCAAGAAAATATTTTGATGATGATAAGCTTGAAGAACTGGTAACGTCCATTCGCGAAAATGGAGTTCTGCAACCAGTGGTGGTGCAAAAAGCCGAAACGGGCTATGAGTTGGTGGTGGGTGAAAGACGCTGGCGGGCATCAAAGAAAGCGGGGCTGAAAAAAATTCCCGCAATGATTCGCGAAGTCAGCGATGCTCAGGCTCTGGAACTGGCAATCATCGAAAATATTCATCGTCAGGATCTTAATCCTATAGAGGAGGCGGAAGCCTATGCCCGTCTTGCTGATGAGTTTGCTTTGACTCAGGAAATGATCGCTAAAAAAGTAGGTAAAAGCCGTGCTACGGTCGCTAATATTTTGCGGCTCCTCAAGCTGTCTCGAAGTATAAAGGCAGACCTGATTTCTGGAAAACTTTCTATGGGTCATGCCCGGGCTCTTTTGGGGCTGGACAATCCCGGGCAAATGCAAGCTTTGTGCAGGGAAATTTTCAAGCAGGACCTTACAGTACGACAAACGGAAAACCAGGTGAACAGGTTAAAACAACCGGCACCGACAAAACTCACTCCCTCTGCGCCCAAAAAAGATATTTTTATTAGAGATATGGAAAAGGAACTGGAGCGCAAGCTGGGGACCAAAGTTGAGATCAGTCCAAAGAAAACGGGTGGAAAACTGGTGGTGACTTATTACTCGGATGACGATCTGGAGCGCATTCAGAATTTGATTGGCCAACGTTAACATTAAAACAGGATAGATGGTTTCTCATGTGGGGAGGGAAAAACATGAAAAAAGAAGACACTCAAATAAAAGCCTATATGGGCGAAGATACGGTTTTCAACGGATCTTTGTCTTTTGATGGCACGGTTCGTATTGATGGTAAGTTCGAAGGTAAGGTTCATACCGACGATACGCTAATTGTCGGGGAGACGGGACACCTTATCGCAGAAATTTCTGCGGGAACAATCGTCTGTATGGGGCGTGTTGAGGGAACTCTCATAGCTTCAAAAAAAGTTGAGATTCACTCGAGCAGTCGGGTGGTTGGTAATATTAAATCGCCAGCTTTATACATTGAGTTGGGAGGGGTGTTGGACGGTTCCTGTGATATGACAGGAAAAGAAACTAAAATCATACCCTTGGTAAAAGCCGAAGAAAAGAAAGTTCCCGCGCAGTCTGCGAAAGGGTAATCACAACCTGTCTGACTTTTCCGCGTGAAAAGTTGAGTTTTTCAAAGCTGGAGATTGGAATAAATATTCAATATGGCTGCTGTGCAATCGGGGTCAGAGGAAGCGGGTAACTTATTTGTAGTGAGCACCCCAATTGGCAACTTGGGCGATGTGACCCATCGTGCTATAGAGACTCTCGATAAAGTTTCCTTGATTGCTGCTGAAGATACCCGCCGGACAAAGATATTGTTGAGCAGGTATCAAATCCACACGCCCCTTTCCAGTTACAACAGCTTTAATAAAATTAAAAAAGGCAGGGAGTTCGTAGAACGGCTCAAAAAAGGCAACGACATTGCCCTGGTTTCAGATGCGGGGACACCCGGAATTTCTGACCCGCATTATCATTTGGTGAACGCTGCAATTGAAGAAGGGGTTTCCATTTACTCTATTCCTGGTCCTTCGGCGCTACTGGCGGCATTGACCGTTTCTGGTCTGCCCATGGATCGGTTTATTTTTGAGGGATTCCTCCCACGTAAAAAAGGGCGCACTACGATGCTGGAGAATCTGGCGAATGAACAACGCACAGTAGTGATTTTTGAGTCCCCCAACCGCATCGAAAAAACGCTGCAAGACCTCTATCGTTTTTTTGGAGACCGCAAGGTGGCTATTACCCGCGAACTGACTAAAATGTATGAGGAAGTGATCCGGGGAAACCTGGAAGAACTTTCCACCCTTACACGAACCTGGAAAGGCGAGATTACTGTGGTGATCGCTGGGGCAGATAAAAAAAAGAGGAAAAGTTAAATGCCGGTTATTTCAATCATCGGTCCCAAAGGCGGGATCGGGAAAACCACCTTGTCCATCAACACGGCCGCAGCGCTGACGCGTTCGCTGGGTAAAAAGCTGACCCATGATAGCGTGTGCCTGTTTGACCTTGACCTCAGGCTTCCAACCATTTCCAGCATCCTTGAGAGTCACCCGCAAAAAACTTTTTATGACTTGTTTGAAACTCTGGACAATAAAACCTACCAGGTTGATTTTCTACAATCGATTTACCGGATTCTCACCATTTTTCAGGCCTATCTGGATAAGGAAATTAAAAGAGATCATCCGCAGCTTGAAAAGGCCCTGGCTTTATACAAAACCCTGAATATAGAATTATTCCATTTCTCCGAGTTCCCTTTTGGCAATGATTTACACGAATTTTTTCTGGAGCGTGGTCAAATTTATACAGTAGGAAAGATAAGGGTTCTCAAACCGATCCTGAAAAAAAGAGTTATAGTCAAATGTGGTGTATGGGAACATGATCAAGCGGCGTTCCTTTGACG
>JACNKA010000178.1 GCA_014382285.1 Nitrospinota bacterium
CAACAAAAAATATATCAACGGCTCACTGGTACATTATTACTCTGCCGTTCTCAGAAGGGCTTACCATGAAACGATTGAATTTGAATATAGGTGCAAAAATAATATTGTTGAATGGTCTTATTCTGGTGTTGATGGCCGGGGCTCTTCTTTATATCTACACTGAGTTGGGAAAAGCAAATGATGTGATTCAAGCTCAGAATATTTCCATGAAAAGGCTGGAGGCAGTGAGCACTGCCTCCAGCACTTTCTCCCAACTGCGCTACTGGCTGACGGATCTTGCCCTCAGTTGGCAGAATGAAGCCGAAGATAAAGCCATGGCGGAAAAAGCCAGACTGGAAAAGCTTTTCATCACTCTTAAGAACTCCAACCCAAAGCTGGTTGCCGAACTCGGGCCCAAAGTGGAGTCGTTTACAGAAAAGTTAATGTCATCGGTGGATGCTTATATTGATGAAAATCGCGTTTTGGGTAATTCCCTGGTAGCAGAAGGGCGTAGTGACGCGCTTTTTATCGAGGCAGAATTAAATAAATTACTGACAGCGGCCAATTTGGAGGTCAAGACCTCGGGTAAAAGGGTGGCCGATGCCAATGCCGCAATTCGTAATATTTCCCTTGTCCTGATTGTTCTTGCCACCGCCCTGGGGGCCATCCTGTCTATTATTTTTTCCCGGTCACTGGCCAAACGCTTACGGGAGCTTGCCGCTGTTATGGGGAAAATTGCTGATGGAGATATAAAGCAGGAAGACCTTGTTATTCAGTCCAAGGATGAGATTGGTCAGCTCAGAATGAGTTTTAATAAGATGACCGATGCCATGAGAGAAATAGCTCGGCAAGCTGAGGATATTGCGGCGGGTAGATTGGATGGACAGTATAAGTTGAAAGGAGACCTGGCGGATGCTTTTCAACAAATGACCCGGGAATTGGAGGAAAAGAAAAAATCAGAAGAAAGAGAAAAAATACTGGCTATCGAAGCCCAGGAAAAAGAGCGACAAGAAACTATCGAACTGCAGGAAAGGCAGGAACGAGAGAAAAACGAGGTACTGGAACGACAGGAAAAAGAAAGAAAATCGGCTCAGGTGCTTCAAGAGAAGGTGGATAACATGCTTGAGGTTGTTAAGTCTGCCGCCGAAGGCGACCTCACCCGTGAAATCTCTGTGAATGGAACAGATGCCATCGGTCAGATGGGGCATGGCCTGAAAAACTTTCTAGAGAATCTCAGAAAAAATATTTCCCAGATTGCCACAACTGCCAAAACCTTAGCGACCTCTTCAGAGAGCATGACTTCCGTGAGTCAGGAAATGGCAGGCACTGCGGAAGAGACCTCGGCTCAAGCTAATGTTGTCTCGGCAGCCTCCCAGGAGGTCAGCAGGAATGTTCAGACCGTGGCCATCGGAACAGAAGAAATGGGGGCGAGCATCAAGGAAATCGCCCAGAATGCCAACGAAGCCGCAAGGGTCGCTGCTAATGCTGTGAAGGTGGCAGAAACTGCCAATACGACCGTTGGGAAGTTGGGCGAAAGCAGTGCGGAAATCGGTCAGGTCATCAAAGTGATCACTTCCATTGCCGAGCAGACTAACCTTTTGGCTCTGAATGCGACCATCGAGGCGGCCCGGGCGGGCGAAGCCGGAAAAGGATTTGCAGTGGTTGCCAATGAGGTCAAGGAACTTGCTAATCAGACTGCAAAAGCGACCGATGAAATCAGCCACAAAATTCAAACCATACAGGGTGATACCAGTGGGGCGATCGAGGCGATTGGAGAAATCAGTATGATCATCAACCAGATTAATGATATCTCCAATACCATAGCCAGTGCGGTTGAAGAACAGACTGCCACCACGGCTGAGATTGGTCGTAATGTGGGTGAGGCCGCAAAAGGCAGCAATGAAATCACCGAGAATATCAACGGTGTGGCTCAGGCGGCCAAGGATACCTCAAATGGAATTGGGCAGACTCAGAGTGCGGCTATGGAACTACAGAAAATGTCTGCAGACTTGCAGAACCTGGTGGGACAATTTAAATATTGATTTAACGCAAAACAAATCCCCATGATTCTCGCGAAACCAGAGACCTATCTGGTTTCGTGAGAATATCATCCCGACCTTTTTTCTTTAAAACTTCAAAACCGATTTTATTACATTGCGCCCTTTGTCCAGTAAGGGTATCTTTAATAATTCGATTTTTATCGACTGAGGTTGTCTTTGAATTTCCAGAAAGGAATGCTTTGAATCGGGGATTTTTAATTGTTTTTGAGGGGATAGATGGAACAGGCAAGAGCACACAGTGCAGACTGCTGGCAGAGTCTTTGCACGAAAGGCATGTGCCTCATATCTCATTGGCTGAGCCGACCCGGGGAACCTGGGGGATGAAGATCCGCAAGCTTCTCAGTGAAGGTAGAGAAGGCATTAGTCCGCAGGAGGAGTTGAGTTGGTTTGTCAATGACCGAAGGGAAGACATTGAAAGGAATATAATGCCGGCATTGCAGAGCAATAAGGTGGTGCTGATGGATAGGTATTATTTCTCTACGGCGGCTTATCAGGGTGCTTTAGGGCTGGACCCCGAACAGATTCGTCTGGAGAATGAAACCTTTGCACCCGTGCCAGACCGGGCTTTAATTTTCCTGACTTCTCCTGAAATATGTCTGGAGAGAATTGAGTCGTCTCGTGACCAGAAAAGCGCGTTTGAAAAACTGGATTATTTGCAAAATGTTCAGAATATATTCAAAAGTTTTACAGGACCAAATATAAGGTTTATAGATAGTGTTGGTTCGCTTTCCGAAGTGCATGAAAAAGTTTTGGCTGAGATAGAAGACTTATTTGATTTAGATCTCAAATGATGAAACGAATTGTATTGGCAATCACTGGCGCAAGTGGGGTTTGTTATAGTAAACGGCTTTTCGATTGTCTTAAATCCCAGGCAGAAGTTCATGTGATCTTCTCGGACCGCGGTGCTGAGCTGTTGAACCTTGAGTTGGGCCTCACTCCGTCCTATTTTTCAGGGGAGCAGGTGACCTTGCATAAAACCTCCCGCATGAATAGTTCTATTGCCAGCGGTTCCTTTTGTGTTGATGCAATGGTGGTGGTGCCCGCAAGCATGGGTACATTGGGAAGAATCTCCGCCGGGGTATCAGGAACCCTGATCGAACGCGTTGCAGATGTCATGTTAAAGGAAAAACGTAAATTGATATTGGTTCCGCGTGAAACTCCTTTCAGCACCATTCATCTTAAAAATCTTTTGGCTCTTGATCAGGCAGGGGCCATGATCTTGCCGGCGTCACCGGGTTTCTATCAGGGACAAAACAGCTTTGAAAGTCTGGTGGATTTTGTTGTGGCTCGAATTCTGGATCAGTTGGGGTTGAAGCAGGACCTTCTTAAACCTTATGAGCCTTAAAGTGTGATGGTTTATCTCGATAATGCCGCCACCACCCCGATGGATGAGGAAGTTGTGGGGCGAGTACATGAAGCCATGCGGGATCTTTTCGCGAATAGTGGTACGCCTTACCGGATAGGGCTTGATGCGAAAGGTCTCATTGAAAGATCGGCAGAGTCCATTGCCGGATATCTCGGAATACCTTCAACTCATCGTATTTTGTTTACCAGCGGGGGAACGGAATCCAATAATCTTTTTATTAAAGGTTTATGTTTTCCGGATAAGAAGACGGCTTTTCTAGGGCTGGAGCACCCAAGTATTACAGAAAGTCTGGCATTCTTTAGCCAGTTTGGAAATGAACCACTCTCTCTGCTTCCTTTTCAACGAGAAGGGCGACTTGACTTAACTTCACTAGCCATTTTAAAAGAAAACCGGGTAAGGCTTATTTGTCTTTCTCATGTGAATAATGAGTTGGGCACGGTGAACGATCCTTTGAAAATAATTTCTGCTTTGGCAAAAGAATCTCCAAAAACCAAATTGTTTATGGATGGAGTGCAGGCTATCGGCAAGCTCAGCTTGGATCCGGAAATGTGGAAGAGCTTGGCGGGTTATTCGATATCAGGGCACAAAATTCATGGGCCAAAGGGCATTGGTCTGCTGGTCTATGATTCGAAGCTGGTTCTTAATCCGCAAATGCATGGAGGAAAACAACAATTTGGAGTCCGTTCAGGAACACTTCCATTGCCGCTAATAATGGGGTTGGAAACAGCTGTCAAGAATGCTGTATCACGAACGGAGCAAACCCAAAATCATCTTCAGGGTCTATGCCGTCATTTAGTTCAAGGGCTGAAAATGATGCAGGTGAGGCTGCCTGAATTAAAGATTCGTTTTAACTCACTGGTTGATGCAGTTGTGATGCACCAATCACCGGGAATGGTTAATTTTTCTTTTCCACCTGTTGAGGGGGAAGTCATTCTTCATCATTTGGAGGCAAAAGATATTTATGTGGGTCTGGGTAGTGCCTGTAGTGCCCAGTCCAAGGCTCCATCCAGGATTCTTATGGGAATCGGATTGAGCGAAGAACAGGCGCGGTGCAGCTTGCGAATTTCTTTTTCGAGGAACAACACCACAGAAGAAATTGACCAGTTTCTGGAAGCCTTTGAAAAAGCCTACCAGACTCTTTATCCTACCTTCTTACAAAAAACTGGACATCGATGACAGAAAGAAAAACAGTCTTGATCCGTTATGATGAAATCGGACTTAAAGGACGAAATAGGAAATATTTTGAAAAATGCCTCCTGAAAAATATTAAACGCGCGCTTTCCAGCTCGGATGATATTCATTACAGTTCTCCCCGAGGCAGAATATTTTTGGATATTCCTGCAAGTTTTGCGATGGAATGTTCTGCCAGTTTGAAGACTATTCCAGGTATTGCCTCGTTCAGTATTGGGGTTTCAATGACCCCTGATTTCGATGCAATCGCGGCTTTAGGGGTTCAATGGATTGAACCAAAACTGAAACCTGTAGAGTCTCTGAAATTTTGTGTCAAGACTCGGCGCTCGGAAAAGTCATTTCCAAAAACCTCGCCAGAAGTAAATTTTGAGGTGGGGTCGCGCATCATGACGGAGTTAAGTCCAAGAGGGTTGACAGTCAATATTAAAGAGGCAGAATTTGTTCTCGAAATAGAAATTGGCAAATCAGAGGCGGTGGTTTTTGATAATCGTCAACCGGGTCTTTGTGGGCTCCCTGTTGGCAGTTCCGGAAATGTGCTTTGCCTGTTATCGGGTGGGATTGATAGTCCTGTTTCCGCTTATATGATGGCATGTCGTGGGTGTCGGGTTCATTTTGTGTTCTTTGACAACCAGCCTTTTCTTGGCCGAGGAGGCTATGACAAGGTTTTGAGCCTTGCAAAAAAGATCAATCATTTTCAGACCCGCGGAACCTTGTATGTGGTTCCCTTCGAAGAGATGCAAGGGGCCATTCGTGATCATTGCAATGAGGAAAACCGGGTGGTTCTTTACCGGAGGATGATGTATCGCATTGCAGAGGAAATCGCAATTCGTCAGAGTTATTTGGCGTTGGTCACTGGTGAGTCTCTGGGGCAGGTGGCCTCGCAGACATTGGAGAATCTAGCTGCTGTTTCATGTGTCACTTCCTTAAGTGTGTTTCGACCCTTGATTGGCATGAATAAAGAAAGCATCATCACCCGGGCAAAAGAGATTGGAACCTATGAAGTAAGTATTGAACCGCAGCCCGATTGCTGTTCGATTTTTATGCCAAAAAACCCGGTTACCCGAAGCAAGATTGCTTTTCTGGAAAGAGATGAGGAAAAAATTCCATGGGAAGAACTGCGGGATAACGCTCTCGCCCGAATGGAAATCATCAAGGTCGATGATTTATCCAACGCATGATATCTTTCTGACCTGAGGGTTTTCTGGGAGTTCTTTTAACAGGTCATGGATAGTTTTATTTTCTATTGGGTGTAAATAATCTCCGGCAAATTCGCTGAGTGGTAAAAGAACAAAACGCCTCTTCGTCATTTCAGGGTGGGGGAGTGTGAGGGTAGTGGAGTTGACCACCCGGTCTTCATAGACCAGTAAATCAAGATCGATAATTCTCGGTCCCCATTTTTCCCGCCGCTCTCTTCCTAAATCTTTTTCAATTTTTAAAACTGCGTCCAGCAATGTTTCTGGAGCTAGAGAAGTTTTTATGGCAACCGCAGCATTGACAAACCAGTTCTGGTCTGTCTTGCCAACGGGTTCCGACTCGTAGAGGCTGGATTGGGCAATGACCTCAATTTCGAGTGTTGCATTGAGAAGGCGAATAGCCATCTCACAGTTTTCAGCCGGAACCCCTGAATTAGAGCCTACTCCGATAAAGACTTTATAGTGCATAAAAAAGCCATTGGGCGTGGGGCCGGTGAATAGCCATCGCTGGTGAGCAAAGGATTTTCTCGACATGATGTGCGCATTGCCGGCACTCCACTAAAATTCAAACTCAACGGTGGAAAGGCGTGCTTCGATTTCTTTCATAATCCGAGTCTCTTCTTCTTCGCCTTTAGCTGCGAAGGTCGCTGAAAACCGGACATAATGACCGACATCGTCCCAAGGCACGGTGGAAATCAACATTTCGGTAATCAGGAACTGGGAAAACTCTTCACCATTAGCAAACCGGCGCCCACCTTTGATTCCTTTAGGAGCACCAACATAGAGAAAGAATGATCCACCGGGCATTTTCGCCTTGAAACCCATTGAGTTAAGGGTTTTAACCAGCATGGTTAGCCGACGCTTGTACTTGGCAACAGTTTTGTCTGTGATGTCGGGGTGTTCCAAGGCATAAATGCCCGCTTTCTGAATGGCCGCAAACTGGCCGGAGTCTGTATTATCTTTGACATGTGATAGACCCTTTACAATGAGTTCATTGCCGACAATAAAGGCAATGCGCCATCCCGTCATGTTGTACGCTTTTGAGAGGGAATGAAACTCAACACCGACATCCATTGCGCCGGGTACCGAAAGAAAGCTTTCGGATTTTCCGGAATAGGTCAAAGCTGCATAGGCCGCATCCTGAATGATGATGATATTGTTCTGCCTGGCAAATTCAATAGCTTCTTCATAAAATTCGCGTGTGGCATTGGCACCGGTTGGATTATTGGGGTAGTTCAAATATAAAATCTTAGCCTTGTCACGGGTGGCCGCATCAACGCTCTTCAAGTCGGGCAGAAAATGGTTGGCTTCTGTAAGTGGGAGGTTGACGACCTCACCTCCGAGGTATTGAGTGTGGGTTCCCATCACGGGATAACCCGGAACGGTCATGAGAGTGATATCTCCCGGATTGATAAAGATCGCCGGAGCCATTGCCAGACCAGGCTTGGAGCCGATGGTATGATTGACATGTTTTGCTGGCTCCAGCCCTTTAACGCCAAAAACATTTTCCATGTATTTGCAGGCGGCGACTTTGAACTCTTCTACACCATTATCGGTGTAGCCGCGGTTTTCTGGTTTTTCCGCTTCCAATTGCAGAGTTTTCACAACACCGGGATCAGCCATTTCATCTGGCTCACCCACTCCCATATCGAATAATGTTTTTCCGGGATTGGCATCTTGTGCCGCGCGTTTGGCGCGCTTTATTTTTTCAAATTTATAAATTTTAGTGTCTTTTCCAAACTGACTGCCGCCTAAGCGGTCAGCAAATAGGGATTGAATATAGCTTTCATCGGACATTCTGGAACTCCAAATTATAATGAGGAAGATTAAAATAGAAATTAAAAGAAGGACTCAATCTAGCCAAAATTCTTAACTCTGTCAAGTTGTTGAATTTCATTTGAGAGCAATTTGAAAAGGACGATTTAAAATGTGAAAAGTCGCTATGTTTTAGTGCCGTCAGAAATACCAGCACTTTGAAAAGTTGCCATTTCTGAATATATATTTACAGCCGCTTCTATCAGACCAAAAGCCAATACGGCACCCGTTCCCTCACCCAATCGCATTTGTAAATCAAAAAGAGGAGGCGATTGAATGAGATCAAAAAAAACATTCTGTCCCGGTTCCACCGAGCGATGTGACGGGAAAATATAATCCTTTACCGAGGGATTTAATTTGATGGCCAGGGAGGCACCGGCACTGGAAATTAAACCATCAATCACAACCGGGATATTTTTTGCAGAGGCTCCTAACAGGAAACCCATAATACCACCAATTTCGAAGCCACCCACTTTAGCGAGAATGTCTATGGGATCTTCCGGATTGGGTTTATGCTTTTCAAGCGCCTTCAGAATCACGGAGATTTTATTTTTTAAAGTTTTGTCATCGATGCCTGTTCCCCGACCTGTAACCTGACCTGCGGGAAGACCGCTCAATACAGAGAAAATTGCGGAACTGGCTGTGGTATTGCCGATCCCCATCTCCCCGGTAGCCAGGAGGTCTACGCCTTTATCAGCCAGTTGTGCCGCCATTTGAATGCCAATGGTGATGGATTCTTCGGCCTGAGCCCGAGTCATGGCAGGCTCTTTAGCCATGTTGCGAGTTCCAAAAGCTATTTTTCTGTCGAGTAAGTCAGGGTGTGGGGCAAACCGATGGTTAACGCCTATATCTACCACTAATACTTCTGCGTTCTGCTGCCGCGCCAAAACATTTATAGCAGCTCCTCCAGCAAGAAAATTCTGAACCATCTGGGGAGTGACTTCAGCGGGATAAGCACTGATGCCCTCTTCGGTGACGCCATGATCTGCTGCGAATACAATAACTGCCTTTCGGTTGATGGAAGGAGAGTCTGTATCGCAGATAGCTACATATTTTTTTGCCAACTCCTCCAGGAGGCCGAGGCTCCCCGGAGGTTTTGTGAGCGAATCGAGATGAGTCTGGGCATTTTTCAGTCGAAGTGGAGAGACGGGTTTTATTGATTCCAGAGTGTCGCGAATAATATCAAGCATGGGCTACTCGGTTGTTGATAAATCTATCAATTGTTTTATGGAGTGAGTACTTCTTCCGTTTTATCGTCTTCCGAATCTTCGGCTTCGAGTCCTGCGGCTGTTTGTGAATAGCGCAGGTATTTAATGATTTCGGTGATTTTTTCGGGACTCACGTTTTTTCTCTGTGGAGGCATTTTACCGGTGCCGTTCAGCACGGTCTCGCTGATATCCGCATCGGAGAAATTATCGACAATGTATTCCTCGTCAATGAGTCTGGGTGCCTGAGTATGTTTTCCCATGGCGTCTGAGCCGTGGCAATTAGAGCAGACCTCATGGAAATACTGTTGTCCTTTTTTGTAAGGTTCCGGTACTTCCAGTGTAGGCTTCGGGGCGCATGAAAAAGTAAAAAGAGCAGCGAAAAGTATTGGAATGAAAAGTCTGAGTTGTTTCATGAACTGGAACTATGGCCTCCTTTTAATTATATCGAGTTTACCATCGTGGTTTTTGTCCAACTCAACGCGCTCCAGCTTCCCTGAGTCGTCAAAATATTCGAAACGGTCGGTCTTGCCATCAAAGTTTGTATCGTGTTCTACTTTTTTTAATTGCGTAGAATTGTGGAAGTATTGCCACTGGTCTGGTTCTCCGTCATGGTTAGTGTCGAAGTGGACCGATGAGAGTGTTTCATTCTCTCCAAAAAATTCCCAACGGTCGATTTCCCCATCATACGAAGTATCGTATTCGACTCGTTCCAATTGTCCGTTCGCAGAAAAATATTGAAAGACATCCATTTTTCTGTCGTGATTTTCGTCTGTCTCCAGACGTAGTACTGTATTGTTGGGCCGATATACTTCCCGCCAATCCATCAGTCCAGAAAATTTGGAGTCCCTTTCAACGTATTCCAGGATGAAGTTTTTGGAGTAATGCTGAACCTGATCCAGAGTTCCGTCCAAGTTGCGATCCAATTCCACACGCACAGGTTTTTCATTGTCCTCAAAAACATCAATCTGGTCTATCTTTCCATCCCCGTTTTTATCGTATTCAATTTTAAGAAGTTGGCCTTTTTCCGATTTATGCTGCCATTGGTCCAGCTTGCCATCGAAGTCGCTGTCTATCTGGGTCACCACAGCCTCGGCAAAAGTAATCAGGGTGAAAAAGAAGAATCCGGTTAAAAAATATTTAGTTGTGAACTGAGTGTTTATCATGGTTCATCTAGTATAAAGGTAATGGGGAGCTTAAACCTAATCGAATCCACTTGCAGCGTTTCCGGGATTCTTGGATAAGGGACAGCATTTTTAATCACATCCAAGGCCGCCTCGTTCAGAATTTTGTGAGGAGAAGGAAGCGCAATGGTAGAACTTAAAAGGTCGCCATTGCGCCCCAGTTTAAATTCAATGACAGGCTCCCCCTCCCATCCTCGTTTTCGAGCCACAGAAGGATAGTATTTAGCTTGTACGATTCTGCCCCAGACTCTGGAGGAAAAGCCTTTACGAATCGCTTCAATATCCTGACCGGAAGAACCAGTTTCTCCTTCTGGATGCATGTCATTCTTAGTGGTTTGAAAAACACTCTCCGAATTATCATCGACAAAATCTGAGGGTATGGATGCAATTTGAATTGGATGCGTTTTAGGTGCTGGTATCCAACGCTCTGCTATCTGTAGAGTAAGTGCTGGAGATGCGGTGACAGAGTTTGATTCCCTTGCAAACGCTCTGGGTGTGACCTCATCGTGAGAGTGCGTGGCGGAAAGTGAGTGCCGGGAATGGGATGAAACATTCGCCGCGACTCGAATTAATGGTTTGCTCAATCCATCTGTGAGGGGCAGCCTGGTCACATGTGCCGTGCTTGATAGAACTCGCTGAATTGTATTGGAGATCATCATCGCAGGTTGTATATCGGCATTGATGTTATCAGTAGATGGGGTGCTGGGTTTAACGGATAGTGGAATTTTTCCTGAAACAGTGCTGGCATGATGTGGTACGGGCTGGAAGGCTTGAGATGTTTTTAGCGGTTTCGAATCGCCTTTCTCGGGTTTCGTGGTTTTCTGCTTCAGAAAGATATGAGAGATTTTTATGGACGGCATTTCTTGTTTTGGAGCGGGTTTCTCCCCGGACAAGAATATCAGGCCAGTCATTAATAGAGTATGGATGCCTGTAGAGATTCCCATTGGAAGGGTTAATAAGTTCCAGTCTGTATGTTTTAATGACATCAGATAAAGTTATAAAACGGTTGGTTAAAAAATATTTCGATTGAGATCACCCCAGCTAATACCAACAGGGATGCGGTAAACATGATTTTATGACTCTGGGTGATGTCGGATAATTCCAGGTCTCGCAGATTGTCCCCAATGAATGGTTTTTCATTTAATACTCCAGAATAAAAACTGGTTCCTCCTAAACGGATTCCCAAGGCACCTGCCATGGCCGCTTCAGGTAGTCCCGAGTTAGGGCTGGGGTGCTTGGAACCATCCCGCATCGCTATTGCCATGGATTCTCTACCGCTCGAACCGCAAAAAACTGCGCCTACAGCGATGACAGGCAATGCCAGCCTTGCAGGAATCCAGTTTGCAAGGTCATCCAGACGAGCAGAAGCCCAACCAAAGTTTCGGTAGGTTTCATTTTTATATCCAAATAATGAATCCATGGTGTTGATGGCCTTGTAGGCGATTACCAGTGGAGCTCCCCCTAAAACAGCAAAAAACAAGGGTGCGACGATTCCATCAACGGTACTTTCTGCCACCGTTTCTACAGTGGCTCTTACAATTTCACTTTCCCCCAAGCTGGCGGTATCGCGACCTACAATCATTGACAAACTCTCACGGGCTTTACTGAGGTTGGCTTCCTTTAGGTATTGCAATACAGGTCGGCTTTCATCAAAGAGACTCCGAACGGACAGGCTGGTATAAATGAAAAAAATTGAAGCGGTCAAACCCAGCCATGGATGAATGTGGTTCAATCCTTGAATAATCAGCCATACCATTAAAAAAGAGGTGGCAACAACGGTGACCGTGGTGACTATGCCGGCCAATTTCAGGTTAGATAAAAACTTTTTGGACAATCCTTCGATAGCATAAGCCAGACGTGCGATGGCTTTTACTGGATGGGGATAGCCCTTAGGGTCTCCCAGTAAAAGATCGGCAAGGAAAGCGATAACGATTTGGAATGCTAAGCTCATTTTACTTGATCCCGATTGCAGGACGAAAAATATGCAGAAATCGAATCGACCAGTTCCTGGTTTTCCCTTCGCTCTCTTAATGAAATCCTAAAAAACCTTTCATCGAGTCCTTTAAAATTGCCACAGTTTCTTACAAGAAGAGACTGAGATAATAAATGCTGATATAAGCTAACAGGTGGACTATTGTCTCGAATACGGAATAATAAATAATTTGCATCAGAAGGGAAAACTTCGACTTCTTTGATAGAGCCTAGTGCCTGAAACATGAAACTTCTCTCATGGTGAGTCCAGGCCCGAGTGTTTTCCTGAAAAGTCTTATCCAAAATGACTTCTGCACCAACGGCCTGAGCTAAAGCGTTTACCGACCAAGGATATTGGCGGGGAGCGATTTTCTGGATTTTCTCTGGATGCAGGATTCCATACCCAACTCTAAGCCCCGGAATCGAGTAAAACTTGGTCAGGGACCGAATGAGAATCAGGTTTGAGTTTCTATTCAATAAATTCCATGCAGAATTGTCGGGTGAAGAAAAATCGATAAAAGCCTCATCAACAATCAAAATAAGATCGCGCCTCTCGCAATACTCCTGCAATTGTGGCAAGAGGTCACCATAAAGTTTTCCCGTTGGACTGGCAGGGTTGCCCAAAACGATGGCGCCGAGTTGCTGAATGGTATCGAGTCGCGAAAATAACCAGAAAGGACTGACTTGAAAACCATTGTTGGCTTCTAATTCGATTGAGTGAGATTGAATGCCGAATGCCATAAATGACTTTTCGTATTCGGAGAAACAGGGTTCAATAATGGCAATCTCCTGTCCTTCATGAAATAAATGGGGCAAGAGATATATCATTTCAGTGGAACCATTGGTGACACGGATCCAGTCCTCAGGAACTCCTGTTACTTCGGAAATTCTTTCAGTAATTACTGAGCAGTGCGGGTCAGGATATTCTCGTAAGAGTCGCGGTGTCTCCAGCAATAATTGCGAAACACAACCGGAAGCCGACAAGGGATTTATGCTAGCACTGAAATCAATGAGTTTGTCCGGGTCGGTCCCCGAAATTTCAGCCATTGCGCGTGGATTTCCGCCGTGAGTGGGGTAGGGGATATTTGAGACCTGTGATTTATTAGGGTCAATCATTTTTAGTCGAGTCGGGAAAGTGAACTTTAAAGTCAGTGGAGATTCCCTGCCATTTATTATAATAAATCAATTTTTCAACAGGCAATCGTTGGCCCCATCCTGCGGTTTCGAGCATGGGCTTGGAGTAAAATGACTCGGTGTGGCCGACACATAAATAAGCCACCGGCTGAATATGGTCGGGGATGTCTAAATCCTCTTTTAACTGGTCATTGGATAAAATGCTCACCCAACCTACCGCAAGCCCTTCGGCACGGGCTGCAAGCCAGAGATTTTGAACCGCGCAACAAGTGCTGAAGAGGTCTGTCTCAAAGACTGTGTTCCGACCTAAAACATTGGGGCCGAAACGTGTGCGATCACAGGTCACACAAATATTGACCGGCGCATCCTGAATGCCTTCGAGTTTTAGAGAGTTGTATAGCTTTTGTCGATCACCACTGAAATTTTGAGCTGCCTCTTCATTGGCATTTTTAAAATTCAGGGCGATTTTATTTTTTACTACTGGATCAGTGATGACCAGGAAATTCCAGGGCTGCATGTATCCTACTG
>JACNKA010000181.1 GCA_014382285.1 Nitrospinota bacterium
AACAAAGGGGACGCCGCCTCCTCATTCCTCATACACCAGAAATGAGCATAACTCGTTTATGAAATTTATCCGATCTATTTTCTGCGTGTTTTTCATTCTGTCAACATCAAGCACCGTATTCGGTCATGAAGTGGGAGCCCCTTTTTCCGGTGCCATCAGCGAACCTGTCATTCTTCACCATGCTCATATTGAGGACGAGCAAAGCCTGAATATGGCCTTCCGTAACGACTTCGAGAAAGAAGCGGGTGAGCCCAAACGCTTCGCGTTTGACTCTTCGTTGGAATTAGCCACCTCTTGGGACGATGATTTCAGTTTTGGCTCAGAGATATTCATTCCCTTCTCTGACACAGGCAACGATAACGATCGCTACGCTCTCGGAGACTTGGAAATCTGGCCGATTAAATATGCATTTCTCAACCAGCCTGAAAGAGTCGTGACCGCAGCACTGAGAGTGGGTCTCCCAACCGGAGATAAGAAACGTGGGTTTGGGGAAGGACAAACAAAAATCGGGGCAATGTTATTATTCGATCAAGCTTGGCGAAACTGGTATTTCGGCGCTAATGCCGAATTTGAAACTGTCGTATCGGGGCCCACCGAATCTGAGACAGAGTTTGCCTTTGGGGTGAGCTACTCCTTTATTGAGGGAACCGGCGATGGCATCGCGCCCACCATTCCTAATCAGTCTTTTGTACCCGTTCTTTCACTGGAGATGGTTTCGCAGCATATTTTAAGCGGGCTGGAAAAGGAGAACGATGCCCTCACGATTTTACCCGGCCTGCACATATGGCACCCTGCCAGCGATTGGCTAGTATCTGCCGGCCTTGAATTGCCATTAAGCTCTTACAGAAATAACGACTACACCATGCATTTGAAGCTGAGAAACCACTTCAACTGGGGCGGCTTCCTTTAAATAAAACAGAGCTATTCAGCAAAAGCCCTCCAACAATATGACAGGTCATCTGTATGGAAATGCCTTATACTGTGGGCTTCACACTTTTGATCGAGTCAAACATATCTCTAAATTCACTTTTGGCCATGAGAGGCCTTTAAGGATAAATGAACCATTTTCTCAAGGCGGGCGCATTTCTAATTGCCCTGATACCACTATTATATTTCCCTGATAAAGGCTGGGCCGAACCTATCCCGGTTTTTGTCAGCATCGTGCCACAAAAATATTTTGTCGAACGCATCGGTGGGCAGCAGGTCAAGGTGGAAGTCATGGTGAAGTCTGGCGAAAGCCCGGCGACTTTCAACCCCAACCCGAAAAAGATGAGCCGCCTCTCACAGGCAAAAATATATTTCAGCATCGGCGTGCCGTTTGAAACTATCTGGATTGATCGAATTAAATCTATCCACAAGGCTCTGCAATTCGTTCCCTTGCACGATAAGGTTCATGCTCCACATGTGCATGACTCGCACCACTCTCATAGTGCCGAAGACCCGCATATCTGGACCAGTCCGGAAAAAGTCAAAATCATGGCACAAAAAATCAAGATCGCGCTGACCCAAATCCGGCCAGAAAAAGAAAGCTTCTTTCAAGCAAACCTTCAGTCATTCATCGACGATCTGAATATTCTGGACAAAGATATTCGCGCTATTCTTGCCAAAAACAATAACCGCCGCTTCATGGTTTTTCATCCAGCATGGTCTCACTTTGCCGAAGACTATAGTCTCGAACAAATTTCCATTGAGCAAGACGGCAAAGAACCTGGAGCCCGGTCTCTGCAAAAAACAATTGAGCAAGGCAAAAGGCTTGGGATTAAGGTAATATTTGTGCAGAAACAATTCAGTCTTTCCATCGCAGAAAATATCGCAAAAATGATCGATGCCACCGTTCACGAAATAGACCCACTGGCTGAAGACTACCTGGAAAATATGCGGCGAACAGCCACAGCCATTTCTGGAGCATTGCAGTGACCAACAACTCAGTCATCACAATAAAAGATCTCGACTTCAGTTATGGCGGCCCCAAGATACTTGAGGGTATCGAGATCGATATCCAGCGCAACGAATTCATCGGCATGGTCGGCCCGAACGGGAGCGGCAAAACAACCCTGCTGAAAATCATCATGGGTGTTTTAACTCCCGACAAAGGCACGGTCAAGGTTCTTGGCAACCCCCCTTCTCAATCAGTTCAGGAAATTGGATACATGCCACAGTTCGCATCGTTTTCCAGAGATTTCCCAATCAGCGTGGAAGACACCGTTTTAATGGGCCGCCTCGGTAAAACCTCCAGCATTGGTTTTTTCAACAAAGCCGACAAACGCGCCGCCGAAAAAGCCATGAACGATGTCGAGATTCTCGACCTTAGAAAAAGAGTGATCGGTTCTCTCTCCGGCGGACAACTGCAAAGAGTTCTGATTGCCAGGGCGCTCACCTGCGAACCACAAATCATGATCCTCGACGAGCCGACGGCCAATGTCGATATGAAAATTGAAAAAGATATCTTTGATCTGCTCAAGCAATTGAATGAGCGAATCACCATCATCGTAGTGACCCACGACATCGGCTTTATTTCGCAATACATTCACCGGGTAGCCTGCATCAACCGGACTCTCATCTGCCACCCCACTTCAGAGCTGACAGGTGAAACGATTGAAAATATGTATGGCAGCCACATGCATATGGTGCATCACCACCATGATGATGAAACAAAACAACCATGAATAGCTTTATCGATGCAATTTCATCCCAGGCATTTATGCAAAACGCTATTATTGGCGGAATTCTCGCCAGTGTCGCCTGTGGTGTCGTGGGTTCATATGTCGTAGTTAAGCGCATCGGCTATCTGGCAGGCGGCATCGCCCACTCGGTTTTAGGCGGAATGGGTATCGCCTATTACCTGGGTCGGCCTCCCATCGAAGGCGCTCTGGTCGCGGCTCTGTTTTTCGCCGTGATTCTCGGCTGGGTGAGCCTCAAAATGCACCAGCAGGAAGACACTGTCATCGGCGCACTGTGGGCAGGGGGCATGGCGGTTGGAATATTATTCATCTCCCAAACTCCCGGCTACAGTGTAGATCTCATGAGTTTTTTGTTCGGCAATATTTTGATGATTTCATCCGATGACCTGCTCTGGATCGCCGGATTGGATGTCCTCATCCTGCTCATCGTTTTTCTATTCTATAAACAATTTCTGGCACTATCATTCGATGAAGAGTTCGCCCGTTTGCGCGGCATTCCGGTCGAGCGATTTTATTTACTCTTTCTCACTCTTGTGGCCTTGACCGTTGTCATATTGATCCAAATTGTCGGTCTCATTTTAGTGATCGCATTGCTAACTCTGCCAGCAGCGGTCTCCGGGCATTATGTGCGTTCGCTGAACCTGATGATGGTGCTGGCTACGGTTCTTGGAGTATTTTTCACCACAGGGGGGCTGGCATTATCGTATCAACCCGACTTGCCACCCGGCCCCACCATCATTCTGCTAGCAGGAGCAATTTACCTATTGTCTCTGATCATCACCCGGTTCTGGAAAAGAGCATGAGTGACTGCTGTTCCGAAATAGACGAGGAACTGGCGCACGGCCCCAAACGCAGGGTTCTCTGGATCGTTCTGGTTCTCAACCTCATCATGTTTTTTGTCGAAGGCATTGCCGGATGGCTGGCACAATCCAACGCATTAATGGCGGATGCCCTCGACATGCTGGGCGATGCGGCGGTATACGGGTTTTCTCTTTTCGTGATACAACTTGCCCCGGTCTGGAGAACCCGTTCGGGGATTCTTAAAGCAAGCATCATGAGCCTTTTCGCATTTGGCATATTGGGTTCCGCGCTATACCGAGTTTACCACCAGGCCGTTCCCATAGCCTCAACCATGGGTATCGTTGGCGCATTGGCACTGGCGATTAACCTGCTCTGCGCTTATTTACTTCTGCGATTCAGAAATGACGATATCAATATGCGGTCGGCCTGGTTATGTTCGCGTAACGATGTATTGGCGAACCTGGGTGTTTTGGCCGCCGCCTGGGGTGTGGCCTGGACTGGCTCTCACTGGCCTGACCTGGCTGTTGGGGTTGTCATCGCAGGGTTGATCCTGCAATCCTCATTAGGTATTTTCAAAGATGCACGGTTGGAATTAAAGGAAAACGGTCAGCCGTAAGGTTCAACCAGCTGACGCGATCTACCCTAAAGGAGTTTTCTTTCATCTTCAGGAGGTTCTCATGAATCAACAAATTATCGTCTGGGTTTTTGTTACTGTCATGTTTTCGGCACTAAGCACAGGGTGCACAACCGGGCCGGAAATACAATCAAGCTCGGACAAAAATCACGAAAGTGAAGATAAAAAACTCGAAGAATCGGGGTATTATTGACCTAGGCAAGAGTGCCGAGTCGTTCTGTCAGGGAATGTTTTTGGTGGTGAGCGAGGTAGAGCAGGCCATCGGACAAAGAATAGTTGTGCGGAAAGGTCATCACTTCACGACCTAGTTTTTCGATCAACTGCTGATACAGTTCATTCGTTTCTTCGGCGTTCATTCCTATTGTTGTTTCATAGGAGTAGCCCAGGCTCAAGTCATGCTCCGGCGGGGTATACAGTTTTGTGATACCCCATTCCATTGGGTTATTTTCAATCGGCGCCCCGCGCTCCAGATCGAACTGGGAGAGGATGGCAGAAAAACCAGGCGAGTCCAGCAAACGCTGGTTGTTGAGCACAAAATTGATTGAGTCCATCACCTCTTCACGGGTTTCTGTCGGGAAACCGCAAATCAGGTAAAAGTGCATGGCGATGCCTAACTGCATACACCGTTCTGAGGTTTCATCGACCCAACTCAGCTCAACACCTTTTTTCATGGAATCCAGAACCCTCTGGTTGTAGGACTCCAGTCCAAAAATCAGTTTGCGACAACCGGATTTATATAACAGATCCATACGGTCGTCTTTGAGCAGGCTCTTCTCGAACTTGAGTTCACCTGTCCATTGCACATCTACCTTTTGTTCGATGATCTTGGCGGCAAAGGTTCTGAGAAAATTGATCGGCAAAGCTTCATCGGTGAAAAAGAAATTATTGCAATTATATTTTTCCTGCAAGGTTTTAAAATCGTTCACCACATTCTCGGCGTACCGCACATGGAAAGTCATGTGATCGAACGGAATGGAACAGAATGCGCATTGCTCCCAGTAACAACCACGAGAACCCATCACCGGCAACACCCTTTCGGGTGAGAGATATAGGTCTAACGGCAATCCATCAAAATCTGGGGTTGGCAAAGCATTCAACTCTTCCTTGGCGAAAGGCCGGTTCACTTTTACCTCACCGTCCTGACGATAGACCAGGTTGGGGACTTTACTGAGATCACCATCACCACGAAGGTGCTGAACCAGTTTGAGGAGAGGTGTCTCGCCCTCATGCACAACAAAGCTATCGACAAAATTAAAAAGGTGCGATCCCTGATTTTCCAAACGATCCACCAGTTTGGTGAACACGCTTCCACCTACAGTGATATGAATTTCCGGGCGATGCTGTTTGACCAGATAGGCTAAAGTCAGGCCGGAAATGATTTGCTCCACCGAAGTGATGGAGATGCCGAGAATGTCGATGTCCTCTTCCAGAATTCCCGGCAAATACCATTGCTGATATAAATCGTAAAAGAAATTTTCTTCCGGGTGTGCGAAGGAGTCGATCACCTCTTGCGATGAGTAGGGCGAAAACCGCATCTGACTACCAATGACGGTCAACTGCGATGGGTAGTAAGGTGCGAGAATATTATCCAGCCAGACATCCATGATCTTGAGATTTTCCATATACTGGTCAATCTCATAAAACTCAGGGCTACGTTGCGAAGCCACAGCAGAGTCGATCTGGTCTTTCAGGGCCATGACGATCTCTTCCGCTTCACGGAGTTTGTTAAACTTTTCCGCCTCCTGTTGCGTCAAGCGAGGTTTGGAACTCAACTCGTTCAACTCACGGATGATGCGTTCGTAGAGCGGCTTGGTTTTCTCCCAGGTGCAAAGGTCATTGAGTAACTCAATTGCCAGATCACGTTGAACAACATCGTGCACTCCATGCATATTGAGAAACGCCTTGAGGCTGGGTAAACTCAGATAAGGCTGTGATGGATGCCAGGATGTCGGAAAAACCAGATATATCATTGCAATAGACGTCTAATAATAAAGTTGTGAATCACCCCAGCCCCTCATCAAGCCGAGACAACTCTTTGTCCGCCAAACAAAGCGATTGCTCGTTGGCCCCACGCCTAGTGGGGTTTGGGAGCCATGAAGACCAGGAGAACCAGTTTAGCATCGGTGTGGTTCACAACACCATGATCCTGCCCCGATGGAGCCATGGTGATTTCGTGTTGCGAAAGCACTTTCTCTTCCGTGCCGACCGTCACCTTGCCCTGCCCTTCGAGTACATAATAAACCTTGTCCGACCCCTCATGCGAGTGAACTTTCTGGGACTGACCGGGCTCAAGACAGTATATATCACAAAAGAAATGATCCGTATCAAACAGGCTGACTTTTTTCATCTTTTCCGGGTTGAACGCAACCGCATCCCGAACATTGATCACTTTCATTGTCATATCGCTAAATTCCATTTAAAGAGCTTGTTGAACCCGACCCAAGGTTTTCGGCACAAGACCGGTTCTGATGAACAAAAAACCTTAAGCTTTCATAGGGTTAGAAATAATATCATAGAAGGTGGGACAGGCCAAAATAAATAGGTTCAGCAAGGTTTGACCAACCCTATTTTATTGACATCGCCACTACGATCCACTATTTTGAAAGCCATCCAAGCATTGGGATGCACACAGGAAACAGTCCACGCATTCCTGCAGACACTAAGAGTATTCAAATTCGGGGCGTAGCGCAGCCTGGTTAGCGTACTTGACTGGGGGTCAAGGGGTCGGAGGTTCAAATCCTCTCGTCCCGATTATTTAAAACAAAGGGTTAACCGGAAACGGTTAGCCCTTTGTTGCTTTAGGGGAGCAGTCAGAAGAAAGACCGAAAAATTAAAATGGCAGAAGGCCCAGACAATCCAAACTCCAAAAGATACAAAACCGAATTTATAGTCATTGTTGTGCTGATGGTTATTGTTGCGGCCTTTATTGTAGTTTTGCTAGTGCCACAGTTCTAAAGAGAAATCGCGAATCAGCTTTTGAGTCGTTTGAGTCGCCTCCAGAGATAGAAACCACCTCCCGCCAACAGTAGAAAAATATAGACCCCGTATTCGATGACCAACTGGTAGATGTAGCTCTTAATGGCCCATACAATGAACGGCCATATTAAATACAGAAAACCTGCAAGACCGCAGAGCAGATGAAAAGTTTTAAGATTCAAAATATTATGTGTCCCCCCGATATAAATCCAACTTCCTTTTAAGCCTGCTTATTATTGGGAAAAGCAGCAATGCCAAAATAGCGACAGGAAACCTGTATTTACTGAAAAATCCTTCTTCCACATGCACACCCGATAAAGACTCAATCACATCTGGCAAATACTCAGCCGTAGAATGGATGATGGCGTAAGATAAAACCAACGATAAAATTATGACAATATTTTTATTGATAAAATTCATTTTAGGGGCCTTCTCACCTCTTATCTATACTGCCAGACAATGGTAGTTTCTTTTCAAAGCTTCGACTTTTCATTTCGACCATGATCCCGCCTATGCAGAAATCAATCCATTTCAAATCATTGGCTCTTGTCGTTGAATCTGCATCTTTACTGGACAAGCGCAATTCGTTCAAGTCACTCAATAACCGATCCAACTCAGGGTCGAGCTTATTATGAGGACTATAATTGTCCCCATTACATAAATCCTCTAGTTTTACATTGCCCGGATTCTTAACCGCCGCATAGGAAAGTACCACCGTAATAAAGACCAGCAACCATAGAAATATCCCCACAAATTTTACGATTCTGTTCATTTATTTAAGGCAATCGATATCAGGGCCGCTTCCAACCCACCAATATCGCCTTGAGCTTTTGCTCCCAAGTCTCCATGGCCTGGCGTATCTCCGCATCATGGGTGTTGGTCGATGTTGCCTGGTTCATGACCTTTGTTACTTTGATTTCATCCACTCCTGCATCCGCCATCTGGAAGGCCACTGTTCTCCTTAAATCGTTGGGAACAAATTGACCCACCCTGAAAAAGTCACCGTAGGCAGAATTTTGTTTAGACAGGCTTTTATTTTCAGAATTGTTTCTAATCGCCAAGCTCACAGCTCTGGGGGCTATATGTTTATCTTTACCGGAAGGGAACACCCAGCCATGCTTTTTAGTCTGCCCTAAAATAGCAATCGCCATTGGCGTTAAAAAGACTTGATGGCTTTTCTTATTTTTGGTTCTCGTACCGGGAATCGTCCACCACTTCTCGCGCAAATTGAATTCTTCCCATTTAGCCCCGGCCACTTCCCCATTACGTTGACCGGTCACTAGCAAGAATTTTAAAATCGACCTCATCGCCCCAGGCATTTTCGCATTTTCCAGGCCAAACCAGATTTTTCTTATTTCATCGGCTTTAAAAATTCTTTCTTTCGGAGCATCATCGATCTTCATATCGGAGCATGGGTTGGCCTCTAAAATGCTTTCACTTACAGCAAAAGCAAACATTGACTGCAAAACTTTAAGAGTTTTATTTGCCACCCCACCCGATGCGCCAATGCGATCCAGCAATTTAACCACATCCTTTTTTGTAATATCCGCCGTTGGCAAATATTTCCACTTAGGAAGAACATTTTTGTTCAGCATTCGCAAATCTTCATGCCATGACATCTTTTTAGGCTTGGCGTAGGACTCGATATACTGATCAATCAGCCCCTTGACGGTGCTGGTATCTCTTGTCTGGCCTTTCGTTGATGCGTCCACCACCACCCTCAATGTTATTATCCACAGAATAAGTTACTTATGGGTTCATACTAAATGATATATACCGCAGGGGCAAGAAACCGCAGGACCCTAAATATTTCAGCATGATAAAATCATGGTAAATGCACGGTAAATCCGTAGCCTTTTTTTTATTTGTCCCGGCCTTATGTTAAGATGAACCTTTCTGCATACAACTAAAGAAACGAGAGGAAATCCATGAAAGTCAAAGAACTGATGTCCACCAAGTTGACCACTGTCAGCCCCAACGATAAGTTGGATCGTGTATTTTTTCTCTATAATTTCGAGAACTTTCGTCATTTGCCAGTGGTGGATAAAAACAAGTTGGTTGGCATCCTCTCAGACCGGGACCTGAAAAAAATTCTTGGTCCCAAAAAAACCATTGTTGAAAATCCAGATGGCACCACTGTCCAGCTTTCTACACGCCGGGTTAAAAATATCATGAAACGTGGTGTCATGACTATC
The DNA here is from genome assembly GCA_014382285.1 of Nitrospinota bacterium. Classification (GTDB taxonomy): domain Bacteria; phylum Nitrospinota; class Nitrospinia; order Nitrospinales; family VA-1; genus LS-NOB. The sequence goes on from JACNKA010000181.1 coordinate 9,288, forward strand.
GAGCCGGAACAACGAGCCGCCGATGCCGCCGCGATTATGGCTAAAAATAAAATTGGAGCTTTGCCAGTCGTCCATAAAGACAAACTGGTCGGCATCATTACCGCTACTGATATTCTCAAAGCCTTTGTGAAACTCAGAAACGATCTGGATAAAATCTGAAAGGATTATTTTCATGAAAAACTGGTTCATGCTGTCACTCATCGGACTCGACCAGCCCAGCATTGTAGCTCGCCTGAGTGCAGGGCTTTGCAAAAACAACTGCAACCTGGGCGACTCTTCCATGGTCCGCCTGGGGAAGTATTTCACAATCATGCTGATGGTCGAACATGACGCGGGAAAAGACTCGCTGGAATCCATCATCGCTTCCATTTGCGACCCCCTGCAACTCAACGCTCACTTAGTACCACTGGAAGATGATAACACTCAGCACCATTGTGAACCCGATGTAAGAATCAGCCTGTTCGCTGGAGATCGTATGGGAATTGTCGAAGATGCCACCACACCACTGGCCCAGGCCGGTTTGAACATCCTTCACCTCGAATCTAATATTGGGGATGCTGACGAGCCCGGCACCTACTACATCCATCTCGAAGGCACTGTCTCAAAAGGGCTGGGCGCAATCTATGAAGTTCTGGAATCACTGGAAAAAGAAAAGGGCATCAAGTCGCAATTGATTCCCATCAACGCTCAGATCACTTGATGTATTGAGGGGTACGGTGTAATTAAACCAGGGTATCGGCACCGCCACCGATAACAAGCTTCCCGTCTTCTTCGAGTTTCTTACAAACTGCAATAACTTTCTGCTGGGCTTTTTCCACTTCACTGATTTTCGTCGGCCCGAGTGATTCAAGATCTTCCTTCAACATCAACGCCGCACGTTCCGACATATTGGTGAACAGTTTTTCTTTCAACTCATCGGTAGCCGTTTTCAAGCCAATCAACAGATCTTCCTGACTGATCTCTTTCATGATGAGTTGGATGCCATTGTCATCAATTTTCAGAATATCTTCGAAGGTGAAACGCAGGTTGCGAATTTCATTAGCAAGGTCTGGGTCCACTTCATCCATAGCTGTCAAAATGGAGGTTTCAGTCGTCCGGTCTAAAGACCCCATGACTTCTGCGGCAATTTCAACACCGCCCAGTTTATTACCCGAAACCGCACCCGATGTCCGGAACTCCGTCTGCAACGCTTCATCCAGCTCACGGATAACACTCGGCGCAACCCGCTCCAGCGTCGCCAGACGATGCATGATCTCCATCCGGTTTTCTTCCGGCAATTCACGAATCGTCAAACTGGCAACCGGTGGTTCCAGATGTGCCAATATAATCGCCGCAGTTTGAGGATGCTCGTTAACAATGAACGAAGAAATAACCTTGGGGTCCAGCATGCGAACCGTTTCCAGTCCGCCGCCCATTTCCTCACCCGGCGTGGTGATATTGTTCAAAATCTCTGTTGCCTTGGCAGGGTCGAGAGCCTGCATGAGAGCCGTTTTCAGGAAGTCCATCCCGGCAATACCCAGCCCACCCGTTCCAGACTCCACCATCTCATAAAATTCTTTATTGATACCATCCATGACACTCATATCCACATCACCCAGAGCAGACATGTAGTTACCAATATTCTGAATTTCACGCTCGTCCAGATTAGCCAGAACCTGAGCAGCAATATCCTCCCCCAGGGTCATCAGTAATACTGCGGCTTTTTCTGGACCAGAATAATTTCTCGACATAACCTATTGATTCTTAAAGGATGAATTAAACCTAATCCCTACAATATTACTCCGACAAACTGGCTTGTCAAGCCCAAACACCAATAAAAACCGCAAGAAAATGCGAATTGTTCCTTGGGGTGTTTAACCGTATAATTCGGCCTGTGCGGAGAGAATCTTTAATGCAAACCCCATTAATATGAATTTGAAAATTGCAGACTTTTTTATCGGCGCATTTTCTGGCGCTCTGGTGGCTGGGGTGGTGTCTTATATCTCCCCTCCTTTCATGCCCATGCTTGTCGGTGGGTTGATCGGGATGGTCCTCATCCTGCCACTTAAAATTGCCCTCATGCCGTTTTTCGGCGCGTTTGAAGTGATGATTCCACTCGCCATCATAGGAATGACAGTGGGCATGGGCGCAGGCATGCTATCTACCCTGGACGTCAACAATATCGTCATCGCCTCCGGCGCATTGACCGGGCTCCTCGTTGCCACAATCATCCATTTCTCCAACAAACGCTATACAGCAGAATGAGCAAACGATCTTATGATGGCGTCGCCAAGGTGTTCGACTATTTTGCCGTTGGCGATATGCGCCGGTGGGGGCCCAGCCAACGCACCCTGTTCAAAAACCTCAAAGGCCGCATACTCTATATAGGCATAGGAACCGGGCAGGAGATTGTCAACTTTCCATCCGGACTAAACATCACCGCCGCAGACCTGAGCTTTGAAATGCTCAAACGCTCGCACAAGCGTGTCGCGAACTACAAGGGGACCATCAATAGATGCCAGATGGATGCAGAAACCACCGCGTTTGCCGACAACACTTTCGATACCGTGGTGACAGTTTGCGTCCTGTGCACCGTGAAGCAACCCATGAACTGTTTGCAGGAAATAAAACGCGTGCTGAAACCCGGCGGCGAACTGGTGATGTTTGAACATGTGCTGAGTAAAAATCCGGTTTACGCATTGCCACTGAAAATGATGTCATATATAACCGAATATTTACAAGGCACCTACCTCGACCGCAACACCGTCGCCAATGTCGAGAAGGCAGGCTTCAAAATTCACTCGCATAAAAATGTTTATCTCGATATCGTTAAGGCACTGGTTGCAAGGGCGGATTAAAGCAACCCCCTCAATCCCCCTTATCAGGGGGAGGTTATAAAGTTCCCCCCTGACAAGGGGGGCCAGGGGGGTTAAACATTCCTGATTAGAAAAAAACTATGATACTAGGTCTAGAAGACATTCCCGGCGGCACACCCTTTGTTGCATTCCTCATCTGGCTGGCATTGTCAGGCTTGTATTATCTGGTCTGCTATTTAGCCGTGCTCACTGTGCTCGATGACCAGACCCAAAACAGCCTGCTGAAAATCCCCCTCATGCTCGCCGCCGCCATTCCATCAGCAGGGCTGATGGCGGTGTTCCACTACAAACCCTTCGCACTCGGCGCACTGATGTGCGTGATGAACTTCTACCGCATCCGCAGCATGCAGACTTCAGAAAAATGGCAAGACGTTAAAATAAACCCCACCCTCTTCTACGTCGCCAGCTACGCCTATATCTTTGCACTGGTAGCATTAGCCGTATACTTCCCCACTTTGGACATAGATGGTGTGAATTAACCGTCGCTCGGCGTACCCCTGCGGGGCATGAAATCTTTGGAAGGGGATATCACACGGGCCAACTAAAAACACTCCCCAATTAAACGCTCGTCTTTGCGAGGATACTCCAATGGACCCCCTTCTACGAAGGGGGCTGGGGGGATTTGCTTTCAGGGCCAAAACCCCCATTTAAAGCCTTAAAACCCCATAAACTGCCCCCCGGCCCACCGAAATCATCCTGTAACCCACTGTTTTTTAATTAGTTATTGACATCCCCACCAGCCAGCATTATATTAACCACATATAACTATTTGTTTTATATAGGGTTAAAGATGATTCTCCACGTATTTGAATGTTCCGAATGTCAGCATCAACAAAAGCACGTCACCTCAACCCCCACTCCCCTGGGGCTTGCCTATATGTCGGAGTGCACATCATGTAAGGAAATGCGGACGTTTGCTTTTGTCCGTGAGGGCAACAGAAAAGAAGACTGGTATTCAAACACCCTGCTGCAAGTTAAGCGGAAAAAAGACAAAAACCCATCCAATAAATCCAGAAGGAAGGATGATGGAATAGATAAGGTGGCAATGTGACTACTAGGCGTAGGGCCAACGAAACAACCACTCGGCGTGGGGCCAACGAAACAACCACTCGGCGTGGGGCCAACAAAAATAACACTCCCTCCACTGCCCGTCTTTGCGAGGAGGCTTTAGCCGACGCGGCCGTGATATCCCCAACATTAGCTCTCGTGCCCCAAAGCAACTGTGTTAAATGTCAAGCATTGGAGATGAGATTTTCATTCCAGAGTGTTT
>JACNKA010000032.1 GCA_014382285.1 Nitrospinota bacterium
CTCACAGGAACAACTATTACTACAATATTACCTCCTTGCAAACATACAAGGGGTAATATCTTTTTACCACTGGCAACGACACTCTCGGCTTAACGGGGTATTGCTCATTGGCAGCATGTGATATCCCCTTCATTTGTTTTACCCTTGCAGGGCACGAAATATAATGAAGAGGGCATCACGCATGCCCCGATGGGGTACGCCGAGTGGGCGGTTAAAGATCCCAGTCTTTGATCGTATCGATGGATCGGTGATGAGTGAGGTCGAAATGGATCGGGGTCACTGAAATATAGTTTTTACCCACCATCACACAGTCGGCCCCTTCTTCGACTTCATCAAACCGCATCTCACCTGCCATCCAGTAATAGGTGTTGTTTCTGGGGTCCACCCGTTGATCAAACGATTCAACCACCCGTGACTTCCCTTGACGAGTGATAGCCACCCCGGCAATCTCATTTTCGGGGACAGGCGGAACATTGACATTCAGAACAACGCCCTCGGGCAACCCCTTTTGCAAAACTTTTGCAATCAACTTGCGGCTGAATTTCGCCGCAGGAGTAAAATCTGGCTTCTCATAGGTGTCCAGAGAGACTGCTATGCTGGGAACCCCCATGATCATCGCTTCAGTCGCGGCTGAAACGGTCCCTGAATAAAGAGCGCATATTCCGAGATTCCCCCCTAAATTGATCCCCGAAACAACTATTCGAGGGGGTTCATCCAGCAATACTGCGATAGCCAGTTTGACACAGTCAGCCGGGGTCCCATTGACAGCGTAACCGATGAGCTTGCCTTCTTCCTCAACCTTCCGCACCTTGAGCGGCTGGGTCAATGTGATGGCATGGCCCATGGCACTTTGCTCCGTTTCCGGAGCAACAATGATCACATCATCCTCCTGACTGAGTTCCCGGTACAGAGTTCTCAAGCCATCCGCATTAAAACCGTCATCGTTGCAAAGTAATATCATAAGGGAAAAGTTAATCAGGGCTTCAGGTTGTAAAAAAAAGGGGCGTCACCTATCGGAAACGCCCCAAAAATTCCAATACTATATCAGCCGATGTGAGCGCCGATTAGTTATGTTTGTCGAAATACACTTTAGACCCGGAAGGATCCGGCTTCATACCATCTTCGCCATTTTTCCAGTTCGCCGGACACACTTCGCCGTTATTCTCATGGAACTGCAGAGCATCGACCATCCTCAAAGCTTCGTCGATATTTCTCCCCAGAGGCAAGTTGTTGATGAGCTGATGCTGAACCACACCCTCCTTGTCGATCAGGAACAATCCGCGGAATGCAATTCCAGCTTCATGCATGACCCCGTAATCGTAGGTGATTTTTTTGTTCAAGTCAGCAACGAGTGGGTAGGCAATGTCACCCAGGCCGCCTTTTTTACGATCCGTATTTCTCCATGCCAGATGCGAGAAATGACTGTCGACAGACACCCCCAACACTTCGGTATTACGCTTCTTGAACTCATCCATACTGTCACTGAAAGCGATGATCTCAGTCGGACAAACAAAAGTGAAATCCAGTGGATAGAAAAACAAAACGACATACTTTCCCTTATAGTCGGAAAGTTTAATTTCCTTGAAACTGCCATCGGGCATCACAGCCTGAGCAGTGAAATTCGGGGCAGGCTTAGCAACTAATGCTGACATATATAACTCCTCTAAATAAAAATCAGTGTTTAAATGGAAAACCTACTCTATCACAATTTTTATAGGGCATTCAATTGCCATCAGTAACTTTTGTCGGCTCCCCAAGCGGTTTTAATCTCACTCATCTCCTTCTCGGCCTTGACACACCGGAGCACCCTACTTACAATGGTTTATGTAATCTATCTATGCACCCTTGAAACATCTAAAGATAGGTCGTAAAGGCCGACTACCAATATTTTTATGGAAATACTGTTTTTAGGAACTGGCACCTCGACCGGGGTTCCCTCTCTCTGTTGCGACTGCGAGGTCTGCCTGTCAAAAGACCCAAGGAACAAGCGCTTGCGCTCATCGATTCTGGTTCGGCAAAACGACCATACTATTCTGGTCGATACCTCTACCGACCTTCGGCAACAATGCCTGCTCTACGGAATCCGAAAAATTGATACCATTCTTTATACCCATCACCACGCCGACCATGTTCACGGAATTGATGAACTACGTAGTTTCAACTTCTTCAACAAAACCGCATTGCCCGTTTATGGAAACGCACAAACTCTGCGCCACCTGAACATAAACTTCAGTTATATTTTTGGCAAAGCCGAGCAGATCGGAGGCGGCATTCCACAATTGATCCCGACACAGCTGGAAGATAAAACTTATAATTTTGGCGATATCCCTGTCACCCCTCTCGACATTCAGCACGGTCAGCTCATCATCAACGGATTCCGTTTCAAAGACTGCGCCTACATCACCGATTGTAGCGGCATCCCGGACACGACACGGAAAAAGTTAAAAGGAGTGAAAATACTGATCCTGAACGCTCTCGGATTCAAACCGCACTCGACTCATTTCAACCTCAGTCAGGCTCTGGAAGCCGCCAAAGATATCAACGCAGAAAGAACCATTCTGACCCACATCAACCATCAATTCGATCATGAAAAAGTAAGTCGTGACCTGCCGGAGGGAGTGGAACTGGCTCTCGATGGATTGCAGATCACCGCCCCTTAGTACCCCTTGTATGTTTGCAAGGAGGTAATATTGTAGTAATAGTTGTTCCTGTGAG
>JACNKA010000012.1 GCA_014382285.1 Nitrospinota bacterium
AACAAAAACACTCTGAACATACAGCGGAACACACATGGCCACAATCAAATTTCGTCACTTTATTCAGCCTGATGTCATCATGTCGATTGATGCCGTTCGGCTCCTGTCGCTCTTGGCACCGTACAAGGAATATTTCGTTAGGCGTGGGCTGGTTTTTCCAGAAGCTCCGCAGACTTTTATCGATTGTACAAAATTGTCCACCATTCTGGCCGATCCGGATGAACAGGTTCCGTCCCAGATGGTTGAAGCTCTGTATTTCATCAGCGCGATAGCCAATAGCAAGGCTATGGACGGTCTTGTTGCGGCCGCTAAGGCAGCGCATCCTGAGATGGTGTTCGATATGAATGCCAGCGATACTGATATTGTTGTACAAGTCTGGCTTGAGGACCCTGGCTTGGTGGCCAAAAATCATGCCGCATCTCTGATCAACAAGCCGAAATCATTCGAGTACCATCTCAATCGTGAACACCGGCCTCAGACATTTCTCATGCCTTCTCCAGAAAAAATTCAGGCAATAGAAAATACGATGAGCAACTGGTTTGGTAAAAATCGGCGGGGCCGCAACTGCCGAATATTAACCGCAGATCATGGAAATAAAATTAGCTTTCTCATCCGACATGGCAAGCCCATGCAGAGGCATACTGCTATAAAGAATGAAGAATCAGAAACCATTTGCTATCGCCCAGAAGTTTTTGATGTTGTCTTCTATGATCGTTCCCAGAATGAACTCGGTATTCGTACAGCGGGAACAAAGGGAGAAAGAAATCTATACCGTGAAACTCTCGGATTTCACCTTTTTGATTACTATGATTATTTTAATGAACAACGAAAATTTACCCTGAATCCGTTGGAAATGGATGGCATTCACTCACTGGTTTGTTCTGATATCGATGGTCTGGAGCAGGTCACTTTGACTGCCATCAAGAATAGTCTGGATGAAGGGTGTAACGGTCATGACCTCCATACGGCCAACGATATTTTTCTTTCCTTGCTGAAGCAGAACAGGAGTATGCCTCCTGCATCGGCAATGACTATGGCAGTTTTTTCTATGAAGCTTTCTGGAGTGAAAAACCCACGATCTCTCACCATTCGGCCCCCCAACTGCGTCATGTACCACCGGGATGAGGATAGCATCGTCATAGACCAGTGGCTCAGCAAACGTGGTTTCATTAACAGCATGGATAGATAATGCCATGCAATCAATGCATCATTTATGGTCCACACTCGAACAGTCACCTGGGCTATCAAACATTTTGCCAGAATGGCAGCGACGCCTTGGTACCACATTTGATGTCGCACGTTCTCTGTTCCGCCCTACAAATCAGCGGAGTAGCAGCTTTCCTTGTCCAAGTCCGGGTGGAAATGGATGCCCGCGCAGAGTAGTGGACTATGGTGATAATGAGATTATCGCCGTGTGCAATGATGAAAATCAGTACTGTGATGACATCTCGCTTTTGCCAAATGATATCATCATCCATGAACTTGATCGTCGCAAGTTGGCTGATATGGTAGCACAGGCACTGGGTATTCAACCTGCATTCACACCTCTGGAGGGGTTTTATCAGACTTTTATGGTTGGGGAAATCCAACAATTTGGCAGTCGTCGTTTTCCGGTTTTTTTGACTATCCAATTGAACAAGGGAGCCATGCGGGATGTCACAATTCGCTTGCTGACCAAGGCCGATACTCCCATCCTTTTATTGGGCGGAACCAAAAACATGGTAGATTTGGAGATGACGGATCTGCTGGCCCGCCATAAATCCCGCTTTGTTCCTCTGGAGGATCTTCTGATCCAGGATGATCTGGGCAAACGGCTGACAGAGGTGATATCTGCTCGTGTGTTGCTTTATGACTTTTTAGAATTGGCAACGCCTGACCAGACCCCGGAAAACACTTCAGAATATTTCCCGACACCACCCGGAGCAAAGTGGGAGCATTTCATCTTCGAATTTTTGGCCGATTCCGTACTGAACGTCAGGTGCAAGGGCGTTAAACAACCCCAACGGTTGGAGCCAGAACACCTTGGCATGAAAAGAAAAGACAACGGCAAGCCAACATTACAGTGGGTACTGTTGATGGCATTAGCCGTCGAAAGAGGGCACTTGTCTTGGGAAAGCCAGCACGCCAACCCAAAAGTAAAGGCCCAGAAACAGGCACTCTCCAAGAAGCTGAGGCGGTATTTTCTTTTGGACGAGGAGCCCATCCCCTGGAAGCGAAACCCGGATGCATTCGAGACTCGGTTTGTTCTCCGACACTATATATCTTCCAATTATGATTGGCTTAAAAATGAGTGGAAAAACTTAGAGGAGTGATTTTTCAATCAGACAACGATTGTTTGTTTTCCAATCATAAGGTTAAAACCCCCAGCTTTAGCTGGGCAGCTTTCAGCACAGAAATGAGCTCAAATTTAGATTCCACTGTGCCGATACGTGAGGTAGGGGAAATTTTCTAACCACACGGAGATGCTTGTGAAGTATCGGTATGGCAGTCACACAGTTTATAATATTGAGTATCATTTTGTTTGGGCAACCAAGTATCGTTATCAAGTTTTGGTTGGTGATGTGGGTCTTCGTGTTCGTGAATTGGTCCGGCAAACATGTGAAGCATTTGAAATTCGGATCCTGAAAGGGGCTGTGAGCAAAGACCATGTGCATCTTTTGGTTTCTGCTCCTCCAAATATGGCTCCCAGCGAGATTATGAGGCGTATAAAGG
>JACNKA010000003.1 GCA_014382285.1 Nitrospinota bacterium
AGCAGCTGACTCTTAATCAGCGGGTCGTGGGTTCGAATCCCTCAGCGCCTACCATTAAAATCAACGCCTTAGTGGGAAACTGCTAGGGCGTTGTTTGGTCTTAGGTTCCATATAGGTTCCAAATGAGGGCAGTTTCGCACTTATTTCGGCTTTTCTGGGCTGTGCGGGATTTCGGCCTAATCCAGGTCCTCGACGGGGGCAATAGGCTTTCAATATCAGCCTTTCTGCCCATGAAGGCTGTCTTCGTAGAATCCCCAAATATATTTAACTTCCTCAATTGTCTTCGCGTCAGTTTTGTTGACTTCTAGATGCTCCTTTAGCTCTTCCCAATATACAGTGTCCGGTAGGGTGGGCTCAGCAAGGGCCATATCCACAAAAGATTTGCTTTGGTTCTCGTTCCACTTACGCGACCGCAGAAAGGCCTTGAACTTGTGTTCGCTCATGTCCTGAGTCTCCTAATACATTAAACTAGCGTGTGGATAATATCAGAAGAATTTAGGAACGTATAAATGCCAACATATTTTATTCAGCAAAAAATCAATACAATAGCTGGAGTCTATGACCCATTTGAGCATAACGGCTTTCATTTTGAAGAGTTTAATTCTGATATTACGTCGGGGACTCACGATGGGTGGACAGCCTCAAAAGAAGTCATAGCCGATAGTGTTGATGCCGCTTTTCATGAATTTTTTTCTAACTTTTATCCGCTCGTCGACAAAATTGCCTTTGTGACACAGTGTTTCACGGTTGCGGAATTAGAGCCTTATTTAGTCAGGCGAACAGATAGAGCCGAGTTTTTTCTTCAGTTTTCAAAAGAACGTGGTCCCGTCCCTCTACAGTTTGGTGAGGATGAATTAGAGTCCATTCGTGCATTAGAACAGTACGAAAAGAAGGGTGATGCCTTCAGGTATATGCGTGAAGCAATCAACACACCAGACTTCCACGCTCGTTTAGCTATGCTTGCTTCTGCATTGGAGGGTATTGCTGGTGAGACAAGACCAGGATCTACAAACCACAAATATATAAAAAATGAGATTCTGAATGATGCGCCGTTGCATGAGAAAATTTTTGCTGGCCAGGAAGGAATAAGAAATCAGTTATTGCACGGAAAAACAATAGATGACGATGAACACGGGAGTACTCCCTATTGTGAAATCATGTATGGAAAAATAATAAATTACTTTAACTCTAAGCATGGAACAAAAATCAACACTGACGTAATTGGAGCTCCAAGAACCATCGGTCGTAGTTATAATGTTTGGAGAGGTTGGTTGAAGCCTAGATTGGACAGCTCGGACGTTGACTTGGCGCAATTTTCCGGAATCGATTTGCATGAGGTAACCAAGGACTTTGAAACATTGAAAGGTAAACCCAGCGATTACTAAGTGGGAGCTCACCAGCTAATTTACTTCGGCACTTTTAGGTTTGGGGGAAGGAATGAATCACATCCTACTTCTTGGGGCAGGCTTTAGCCGGAACTGGGGAGGCTGGCTCGCGCAGGAAGCCTTTGAATATCTGCTTGGCTGTCCCCAGATAGATGACGGACTTAGAAAACTGTTATGGGACTACCACGAGAGGGGTGGTTTTGAAGCCGCACTTGCGAGACTGCAGGAATCCCGCTTTCATAGTGATGGGAGTAAGCCCAATCCGCAACTCTCAAAACTACAAGAAGCGATCCTTCAAATGTTTAATGACATGGATAAGGCATTCACAGGAATCCAGTTTGAGATTAATAACCAAATTGGATATGGGGTTTCGAGTTTTCTCACTCGCTTTGATGCTATCTTCACGCTTAACCAAGACCTCCTGATAGAACGTCATTATCTGGATGGTTCTGCTTATTTACATAGTAACGGCAAATGGGATGGAACCGGGATTCCGGGGGTGAAACCTAGTAGTCAAAGTGGGTACGGTGATACTAGGTATATTGGTAAGCTAACTCCCAACGAAGACGATTTTAAAATGGGAAAGCGAACCCAGCCTTATTTTAAGCTTCATGGATCTAGTAATTGGTACGACTTAAACTCTCAGGAATTACTTGTGCTTGGGGGCAATAAGGCATCGATTATTAATCAGTATCCAATCCTAAAGTGGAGCCATGAACAATTTAAAGAACGTCTTTCATTGCCGGATACACGATTGATGGTAATTGGTTACAGCTTCGGGGATGACCACATAAATAAGGCGATTGGAGAAGCCGTTAAGGGTGGTAACTTGAGAATGTTTGTTATTGACCCTCTGGGGGTGGACGCCTTCGATAGACTTAGGACGGGCCTGATTACTGCACCCAGTGAATTTGCTATTCAATTGCGCCCCATCGTCATTGGAGCCTCCAGGCGAACGCTACAAGAGATTTTCGGAGATGATAGAGTGGAACATGGCAAAGTTCTGAGGTTCTTCGAGTGATAACTACTTTGAAAGCTCTTGCTTCCGCGCGGCCACCACAATCTTGCGTATTTTCCGTTTAAGTTTTCTTTGATTTTTTGGATAGTCTTTGCTCAATCTATCCCATACAACAGCTCTTAATTCTACGTCTGAAAGAGGGCGTTTTAACTCCCGTTCCTTTTTTTGCTTCCAATCTTTTTTATCCATAATGTGTTCTTGTTTCCCTTTGGCGCGTCTTGAGAAATTGCTTTCAGTTAACGTACGGCAACCATAGGGCTTCACAGCAACCTGAATAAGCGTTACGCGGAAAG
>JACNKA010000171.1 GCA_014382285.1 Nitrospinota bacterium
ATCGAGATCTACCGGACAGGCTGTGGGCTACGACTGGAATTAGACTTTCGAATTTGGAGGACTATAGGGAGTTCGGGAAGCTTCGAAATGCGGTCCAGCATTTCGTACCACCGGCCAATATTAATCTTTCACAGAGAACACTTGAATTCACGTTTGGTGTCGTCGATCAGTTTATCAATTCAAACTGGGGTTTGTTCGCAATTGATTCTAATGAGGATCACGAGCCTTATGAGTATTTTGTGCCCGGTATTTTGGCGCGGGGGATTCGTTTTCTGGTTTCGCCAGAGTCCGTCGAAGGCATGAAATATATGGAGGTCGAATGGCCTGATGATCCAGCCTACCAGCAAGAAATGGAAAAAAGAATAGAAGCTGTACGAAATGAGGTACCCAAAAATGGCGGAAGATAGGTCCGATTTTAGGCCAGATTTAAAGATTTTTGGTGCTTCAAAAATCGATCCCGGCTGGGTTTATTTGGTAAAGAATGGAGAATTGCTAAAGCTCGGTAAAACGAAAAATCCGAAGAAGCGCTTGGAACGTGATGCCAAGACGTGGCTTCCAGATATGGAGATTATTGCGGTGAAACCTTTCTGGGGAATGAGTTTCGTCGAACGGAGGCTACATACTGCCTTGGCAGATTATTGGTACGACGGGGAGTGGTATAAAATCGAAGATGCTGATGCTTATGAATTTTTTGTCGAGGGTTTTTTAGAGTTTTATGAAAAGGACCGCGACATGAACTCTGTAGATTTTATCTATTGGATGAATGGCAGTGGAATGTCCGAGTTTTGTTTGGCTATGAATGAGCAAGGATTGACGCTGCCGCAATTCCATAAGCAGGAATCAAGGGCTAGAAAATCAAGTAAATAAGATGAACTGATAGCTAATTTCGTCAGATCTTCAAGCAAGCGACAACGAATTTTTCCAATGTATCCCACATGCTTTTGAGGTGGTGATCGGAAGGAAAAAAGTCAGCGTTATGAACATAGGAATGCAATGTATTTGCTGAAAATAGCGGATCATTCTTTTCGAATTTTTTCAGACTATCGTGATATTTTTTATCTATTAAGGACTTCGACAACATATGGGCAAGCACCTTGCGATATTTGTTTGATAGCTTGTCACCCTTTTGAATATCAGGAATACGTTCTGCCTCGATATATGTTTCGAGCGAAAGCTCTAGCAACACACGGAATAGAACGGCAATCGCGTTATCGTGCTCGTCAAACTTCAGATGATGTTGGAGTTCGGTGAATATATCCAATGCGCGTCTGTTGCGATGTGTTTGCTCCAGCCCAAAATCTAAGTTTCTTATGAGATGTCTGCGCTTTTCCGGTTCTGGTGATGGCGAATTGGGAGTTGGCTGACCTGGATCACTTGGCGTCGGCATAACGCTAGATTTTGCGTCAACAATGACTGATAACGCATCGGTTGCTTTCGGTAAGATATCCTCCTGATCCAGTTCATTGAGGTACTTGCGTTTGGCATTGTTATCCCAGATATCGTCCAATGTCTTTTTGCGAGAAATGAGATCTAGGGCTATCCGTGCCAGAGCATCTATGACTTTACTTTCCTCGTGCGTGAATTTCAGTTTGTTGCCGTCTACGGCAACGCCTGCTCGGTTACGAAATTGTTCTGCGGAAAGAAGCCTGTTCAGATTTGATCTTGGAATTCGCTGTTCAGGTGTCAGTCGTTTTGCACCATGGAGAATTTTTTCAATTTCCTCGGCAACATTGATTTTGGTTCGCTTGCCGGTTCGTTTCTCAAAATACGATTTGGCTTCTGCGTCCCACTGACTCTGCCCAACTCCGCGTTGCTGCCCGGTGTGGCGGCGATACAAGATTTCATCTAAGCGTTCGCGGTCATTTTCAACCTGACATGCGATCTTGGACGGAAACTTGCCGTCCCATTCTGCGCGCAAACTTGTAAAAAAATCTAACCAATCCTTTGACGGCGATAGCTGGGGTTGACCTAGCAGTTTCAAAGCAGCTGTTCTGCGGTTGCCATCATAGACAATAAAACGGTCGCCTTCTTTGTGAACAAGAGGGGGCTCGTAAATCTCACCTGAGTCTACGATGTCTTTTGCGAGATTTCGCATATGAAGTGTGCGGTGCTTCAACAACCAATCTATGGCGGCATCTTCATCAATTAGCTCCCCGTGCCGATCATTTGCGCGGTTTACTGTTAGAAGCGATAACTCAATATTCTGAATTTTCATGTGTTGGTTCAATTAATTGTACAAGAAGCCACCTATGATCACTATAGGTAGGGATGAGGGCTAAATGCAATGGTCTTCCTTCGATGGAAGTAGTGCTCGATATGGGTAAAGCTTACCCAGAATTTGAAGGCCTGCGAAGGGGCGGTGCCCCCAACATTCGCCGGGATGAAACAGGCGGCACCGTTCTAACTAGTTCGCCAGCACTGTTGGCCGGGGGGATGCAACGGGGGCGCGCGAAATGGGGTAGAGTTTTGTATTTTGCGCCAGTTTCAAGCCATTGATATAGCGGCTAAATTGTTGGGTGCTGATTTTTTCCAATCAAATTAGGCACAGCGGCCCAGCAAATCTCAATCAAATCTCCGCCAAACCGTGGCGCAGGACTTTTTTGATTAATGTGGGCAGGGCCAGTTCGGCCAGGTTGGCGGGGGGGTGCCAGATTTCGCCTGGGGCGGGCGGTCTGCCCCCCGAGGCGGTGCG
>JACNKA010000185.1 GCA_014382285.1 Nitrospinota bacterium
TAATGCGTTATATCTGAATCTTGGCTATTGGCGGGATGTGGGCACCATTGATGAAGCCAGTGAAGAGCTTGCGCTTCTGGTGGCGAAAAGAGGCGGTATGGGTCCGGGCGATACCGTGCTGGACTGCGGGTACGGTTTTGGTGATCAGGACATCCTCTGGGCGAGGAACATGAAGCCCGAAAACATTATCGGGCTGAATATTACGCACTCCCAGGTTGAGCGAGCCCGTATGAATGTTGCCGATGCGGGACTTGAGAAATCAATAGATTTACGTGAAGGCTCGGCAACAGCGATGCCGATTGACAATGAATCCGTTGACCTGGTTGTTTCCGTGGAGAGCGCTTTCCACTACAGAAGCCGTGAGGATTTTTTCCGTGAAGCGTTTCGCGTTCTGCGTCAGGGCGGGAGGCTTGTGACAGCGGACATTGTACCCATGAAAAACTCCGATAATCCCTTCAGGCGAATAGAGCAGTGGATTTCATGGAACATGGTAGCGGGCAAATTCAATATTCCGCAGGATAACTACTATTTGATCCCAAACTACGATAAGAAACTCTCCACAGCCGGATTTGTCAATACAGACATCAAGTCAATACGTGACGATGTCTATACGCCTCTTCATGAGTATCTGTCAGGAGACCGGACATTTGTCGGCAAGCTGCCTCCGCTTGCAAAGATGCTTGCGCAATTATCATTCAATCGCTCTGCAGACAGTGTCTATGCAGGGCTGGATTATATACTTTCTTATGCAGAAAAACCATAAGGGCACCTCTATTACTGTATTCCGCGTCGTGATTACTTCGTTAGTCGGTGCTCGAAATCCTCATGTCAAACAAGGAGCCAATCCTCCACTGGACTGATAACTGAAGCCATACAGAATGGCATACGCACAGAGATCAATAGCAAATCTGCGGCTGCTGCATAACGGGTATTAAAGCCATAAGAGCCTACCTGCGGATATGCATAATCCGGAATTTTTAATCTGACGAAAAGTGTTTGTGCTGTATATTGTTTACAGGAGACAATAAATCTGTGGCACAGATAATAAAAAATGATGTTCTGAAAACCTCTAAAATGAGGCAGTCACATGAGAGCCGAACAAATCAAAATTGAAATTGATGGATTAGAGTTATCGGAAAAACTTCTTCTCGTTGAAGATTTGTGGGATTCAATTGCAGCCAGTAATTCAGAACTTACTATGCCGGAATGGCAAAAACAGGAACTGAACAGGAGGTATAAAGAATACCAACAAGGGAAACTTGAGCTTCAAGATTGGAAAAGTGTCCATGAAGAACTGCGCGGAAAATATAAATGAAGCTCAGTTATACGGAAAGGTCCAGTGAAGACCTTGATATAGCGATTGCATGGTATGAGAAGCAACGAAGAGGCTTGGGGTTTGAGTTTCTTGACTGCGTCGAAGTTGCCATTAAATCAATCGTGCAAAGCCCGGAGCTTTACCGGATTTATTATTCGCAATTTCGAGGTTGTCTTGTCAGGCGCTTTCCATTTGTGATTTTCTACACGATTGAAAGTGACGCAATAATTGTACACTCCGTTTTTGATAGCAGACAAGATCCTCAAAAAAGACCATAACGTGGCAAATTTATCCGTGTAAATATCAACAAGGAGAGTAATTCATGGACGTTCAAATCTACGTCAAGCCTGAGTGCATGAATAACAGAAAGCAGGTGGAAATGCTTCAGAGCAAGAACCATTTGGTGACCGAGAAGAACATCTTTGAAGAAGAGTGGACCAGAGAGAAGCTGCGGCCATTTTTTCAGAACCTGCCTCTTGACAAGTGGCACAACCCCTATGCCCCGAAAGTCAAAAGCGGGGAGATCAACCCTAAGGGTTGGGATGAAGAGCAAATTCTGGCTGAAATGATCAAGGACAACTACCTGATACGGCGACCGCTCCTGCAAGCAGGAGACCGACAGGATTGCGGTTTTGACAGTGACCTGGCCCTTGAGCTGATGGCAAGCGCTGAAGTAGACGAGGTGCTCGTGTGCCACCAGGCTGGGAAGGTCTGCGATTGAAAGAATATAAAGAGGACGTTCTTAAGCAGGTGAAGTTATTTGATGAGAACTGACGCAAAAGAACTGGACACTACTGCGAAAAGGACGAGAATGTTCTTTGTGAATTTCCATGCGTCAAAAATGGTTGCAAGACCTGATTTTTTTCTGTAAATCCCGTCGTTAAACCGAATGTTGAGTGGGCAGGCACGGGGACGTGCCTCTACGGTATAAGGGGAAACATCTCAACACTTAAACAAATAAACAAATCAACATTTCTTCAATCTATATCAATCCAATACACATCAAGCAATCCAGCTACGTCCGCCAGTGAGAAGCGTGCTTTGTGAATCCGGTTTGTTTCCGGGTTGATCGAATAGTTTTCTGCGGTTCGGAAATCGGCTTTTTCGAGGAGGATTGGTTCGAAGGTGGTAATCTTATTGCGATTATGTCGAGGTTTTTCTATACTGTAAAAAACCTTACGCATGAAAAAGTATTGTACGACAGAAGAAGCAGCCGAATATCTTGGCGTTTCAACTGCACGAGTCAGGCAGTATATACAGGAAGAGCGTCTTACGTCAGAAAAGTCCGGGCGTGATCACCTTATTGATTATGTGGCTCTTTATGATTTTGCCAGTAACGG
>JACNKA010000183.1 GCA_014382285.1 Nitrospinota bacterium
GAATCGCGACGAGTTCTCACCCAACCCTTAACCAGCACCTCACCTTCCTCACCTTTAAGGAGATCTTTAACTTTTGTCCGCTTCATAAGCCCGGTTTATCCTTTTTAGAGTCTGCACTGGCAAGAGCTCTTCTCATTGACAATAAAGGGGTTTTCAGATATTTTAAGGAGTGTGTCAACAGTTAGCAATGATTTTACCCGGCGTTCCAATGGAATTAGCTGAGGAAAACCTACACCCCATACTTCGTGTTTATTCTAGGAAATTTACTGAGCGCAAGCGCCCAGGTTCTAAGCATTGTTTTAAAGCTCTATATGTGGGTCATTATTATTCGCGCCCTGTTAACCTGGGTGAACCCTGACCCGTACAACCCCATCGTTCAGTTTTTATACAGTATCACAGAACCGGTTTTGCTTCGAGTGCGACAATTAATTCCCATGTCCGGAATAGGAATCGATTTTTCACCAATCATTGTCCTTCTGGCAATTGTTTTCATTGAAGAGTTTGTGGTTAATACACTCGCTACCCTGGCAATGCAACTTCAATAATCCATTATGCGTCTGACTTATCTTGACATTTTGGAGCAATGCTTCCACGACAAGTTCCGTGGTTATAACAAGCAGGAAGTGGACACTTTTCTCCACCTCGTGGCCGATGATTTTAAATCCATGGGCGAAGACCTCAAGGATAAGGATCGACAGATCGATTCCAAAAGCCAGGAAATTGAAGAACTCATACAAAAACTGGACGAATTTTCGCAACAGGAACCCGAAACAAAAACCTCCCCTGAGGTGGAAGAAGAGTTACGGGCACTGCGAAAAGATTTGGAGAAAAAAAACCAACTGATTCAGAAATTGGAAAAAGCCAATGAAGGCCCGTCAAACGGCACTGGTATATTTTCGCAACTGACACCTGAGATGTTGAAGGAGAAGGCAAAAAAAATCATCAACACCGCAAAGCAACATGCCGAACAACATAAAGCAAACGCCGCAAAAGAGTTGGACTCCATACAAGAAGATATCCAGAAATTGCAGCAACAGAAGCAACAACTGATGGATAATATTCGGACCACTGCGGTAGAGCATTTAAACAAATTTAAAGCGGGAACTCAAAACGGGAATGCCGGAAATTCAGCTCAGGATTAATCCTTACGAAAATGGAATCCGATTCTCAGCCGTCATTCAGCCCAGGTCATCCCGGAACGAAGTTTCAGGGATTCATAACAATTCCTTAAAAATTCGATTGACCTCACCGCCGGTAGACGGAGCCGCCAATAAAACCTGTATCAAGTTCCTGTCCAAATGGCTGGAGGTGAGTCCCTCCAGAATCCGTATCATCGCGGGGCTCAGCAATAAAAACAAAACCATCGAAATTGACGGGATGGATGAATCCTTTTTTCGCAAAAAATTAATCACTAAAATCCCCAACCTTTTTAAAGAAAAAAATTCATGATCAAAACCATAGAATACGTAGACGGAATAGTGAGGATGATCGACCAGACCCGCCTTCCTACAGAAAAAGTTTTTATAGACTGCAAAACCATTGAAGATGTCGGGCAAGCTATTAAAACCATGATCATCCGGGGAGCGCCAGCAATCGGTGTTGCAGCGGCCATGGGAGTCAGTCTCGGAGTCGATACGATCACCGCTTCCAGCTTCGATGAGTTTTATGGCGCTATGGAAAAACAATGCAACGAGCTTGGCAAGTCCCGTCCTACCGCTGTGAATCTCGCATGGGCTATCAACAGGATGAAACAGGTTGCAAAAGATTCAAAAACTCTTCCTGTCTCCGAGCTCAAGGCCCGACTGAAAGAAGAAGCACTCACCATCCTGACAGAAGATATCAGCATCAACAAGGCAATGGGACAACACGGGCAGACTCTCGTTGAAAGCGGCAATGTGGTTTTGACCCATTGCAACGCCGGGGCTTTGGCGACAGCCGGTTTCGGCACTGCGCTGGGAGTGATTCGAGCGTCCATCAACGCCGGGAAGAATATCCGCGTACTGGCGAACGAGACACGACCCTTCCTGCAGGGAGCTAGACTGACGGCATGGGAACTCAAGGAGGACAATATTCCCGTCAAACTGATCACCGATAGCATGTGCGGTTTCTTTATGAAGAATAAAGAAGTCGATCTGGTCGTTGTCGGGGCCGACCGCATTGCGGGAAATGGCGATGTCGCCAACAAAATAGGCACCTATATGGTCGCGGTGCTCGCCAAGGAAAACAATATTCCATTTTACGTTGCCGCGCCTGTCTCGACTCTGGATCTTTCCCTCGCATCCGGTGATGAAATACCCATAGAAGTACGCTCAGCCGAAGAAGTGGTGAACATCAACAACAAAAGAATTGCACCCGAGGGCATTGAGGTGGCACATCCTGCGTTCGACATCACCCCAAATAAACTGGTCACAGCCATCATCACCGAAGAAGGCATCGCCCGCCCTCCCTTCACCGAGTCGCTCAGGGCAATGGCGCAAAAGAAATGAGGGCGATGATTCTGGCAGCCGGTTTCGGCACCCGCCTCAAACCCTTGACACTGAGCCTCCCCAAACCCATGTTCCCGGTATTAAACCGGCCCCTCCTGGAACACACACTGACCCTTTTAAGTTCTCAGGGCATTCAAGACATCATCGTCAATGTGCATCACCTGCCCGAAAAAATTGTCGAGCATTTCGGAGATGGGTCGGAATTCGGGGTACGCCTGGAGTTTTCCAGAGAAGAAAAAATTCTCGGCACCGCTGGCGGACTCAAAAAAGCCCAGGCATTCCTTGGAAAAGAAACATTTCTGGTAATGAACAGCGATGTGCTCGCGGATATTAATCTCGATAGTATTTTAAAATTTCATAAAGAAAAAAATTCCTGCCTGACACTGGTGGTTCGAAAGGATGCGGAACCAGAAAAATATAAACCAATACATTTGTCCGATGACGGGCGCATCACGCGCTTTGTTGATGCGACTATCAAGCACCCTTCCGCAACAACCCAGCGGGTCATGTTCACCGGAATCCAGATTATGGAGCCGGAAATATTTTTCCGCATACCCGCAGGCAAATTCTTTGGCACGACTGAAGATGTATTCCCGGCAATGATCGAAGACGGGTTTCCGGTTTATGGAACCCTGCATGAAAAATACTGGATCGACATGGGTACGCGGGAAACCTATATTCAGGCACAGGCCGATGCCCTCGAAGGAAAGTTAGCATTAAAAACTGCGCCATCGAGGAATCCCGAAGGCCCGCTGGTGGTTCCGCCGGTCCATATCGGGAGAGATTGCGAAATCTCCAACGATGCACAGGTAGGGCCTCATGCAGTGCTGGGAGATGGATGCCGTTTACGATCAGGCGCAGTGGTGGAAAATTCCATTCTCTGGGAAGGAGCAACCATCGGCTCCGGTGCCACCGTGAAAAATTCTATTATTGGTAAAGGAGTCGCCATTGATAATGGCCAGCAGATAGTGGATGTGATCTCCCCCTAAATTAGTGGATAGTTAATTAAGAGGCCTTGGCTGTTGTGATATTTGACCATTGCCTTCTGCCCGGCACGGGTATTCTCGAACCTGACAGGAGTAAGATAGCCGACGTTGCCCGGCTACTCGGTGGTCAGGGCTTCCATGGGGTCGAGTTTGGAAGCTTTGATGGCGGGGAACACGCCGAATATAACACCGATGCCGGCGCAGGCCCAACTCGCTGTCCAGATGGAATTGGGATCAAGAATCAGCGTCCATTGCCCCCAATAGGTCAAGCCCAGCGTCAACCCGACTCCCAGAGCGACCCCCAACCCACCGCCTAGAAACCCGATGATCAAAGACTCATAAAGAAACTGGTGGACGATATCCCTTCGGGTCGCGCCTACCGCTCGTCGGATTCCTATTTCGCGTGTGCGTTCCTTCACCGATATCAACATCACCGCCAGAATGCCAATGCCACCTACCAGTAAGGATATGCCCGCCACGCCAACAATCAGTTTGGTGAACATTTCGGTGGTTTCCTTTTTAAGTTCTTCCATATCCAGTTGAGTGATGAGGGTGAAGTCATCGTTGCGATCATCGGTGAGCTTGTGGTTTTCTCTAAGAAGTTCGCGAATTTTTTCCGATGCCTTTGCAATATTTTGCCTCGATGAGGCTTTGACAAAAATCCGGCTGATAAATTTCTGGTTGACGATACGGCGCATATAGGTCGAAAGCGGAATCAAAACCAAGTCATCCTGATCCAGCCCATTGGTGTCCACACCTTTTGGTTCAAACACGCCAATGATTTTAAAAGGAATGAAATTCACTCGGATGACCTGCCCCAGAGGGTCTTCCTCGCCAAAGAGGTTTTTAACAGCTGTCATTCCTATAATCGCAACGCGGTTGGCTGTTTTTGCATCTCGTTCAGAAAAATATTCGCCGATTTTCAAACGATAATCACGGATAACGGAGAAGTCGGAGGTGGAGCCTGCAATAGTAGTTTCTGCAGAGTTATTGCCAAACTTGGCCATCATTCTTTTTTCTTCAAAAGGCGCGATGCTTTCCACTTCGCCAATTTCATCTGCGATTCGGTCGGCATCACGAACGGTCAAGGTGGTCACATTGCCGGTAAGACGCAAACGTCCACCGCGCCGTTTCATTTCCCCTGCATTGATGGTGATGAGGTTTTCTCCCATCCCTGCTATGACATCCATCACTTCCTGTTGCGAGCCTTTGCCAATGGCCACCATGACGATCACCGAAGCGATGCCGATGAGAATGCCCAGCGATGCAAGAAAGGTGCGGGTTTTGTGCGCAAAAAGCGCTCTAACCGCTATGCCAAGTGAGGAAAATAAATTCATCTTCTGTTTATCAGGAACGAATGGATTCTTCTGGACTCAAAAACGCCGCCTTGCGGGCGGGGTGAATCCCGAATATCAAACCAATCAAAGTACAAAACACAAACGACAGTATAAAAGGCTCCACCGTTACATGAGTGGGCAGAACATCAAACCGTTTCAACCCAAATGAAATAGCCAACCCCAGCCCCACACCCATCACCCCCCCCAACAGGGAAACCAGAACCGACTCAAATAAAAACTGAAAAGTAATATCCGACCGGCGTGCGCCAAAACATCGGCGGATTCCTATTTCCCGAACCCGTTCCCGAATAGATACCAACAGGATATTCATGATAACGATTCCGCCAACCAGAAGAGAAACGGTGGAAATCAGAATCAGCATACGATTTAAGGCCTGTTCCGATTCGGTCACCCATTGCATGATGCCTTCGGGAGTGATGAAACGAAAATCATCATCTGCGAAAGCCGAAAGGTTATGGTTGCGGCGCAAAATCTGGCGCACCGCCTCCATTGTTTCCGGCACCTGAGAAGAATCTAAAGCAACAACCTTGATGCTGTGAAGGTAGGTCTGGTGCGTCAAGCGTGACATGGAAGTGGTCAGCGGAATCAAGGCACGGTCATCCGGGTCGTATCCACTTTCGGTCAGCCCTTTTTCTTCAAGCAGACCGATCACCTGATAATAATTATTTTGCAGACGCACCATTTTCCCCATCGGGTCATTATTTTTAAAAAGTTTTCTGGCTGGAGTCGCTCCCAGAACCACAACCCGTTTCCTGCGATCCAGATCACTGTCAGATAAAAAGTCACCATCTATCATTTTCCAGCCACGCGCCAATTGCCAATCTGGTGTCACGCCATAAACCCGGGTGTTGGTGAACTCCTTTTTATTAATGATCTGCATGCTTTTTCTCTGGCGAGGCACTACCAGTCGGACGGTGGGTAGTGCAAGAAGATCCTCGGCATCCTCAAGAGACATGCTTGTCGTATTTTTTGAGCGGGCAAAAAACATTCTTCCCGCACCGGCTATCACCGAAAAAGATTCTGGACCAAAACCCATATTGGCAATTCGACTGAGAACTTTGATCTTGATGCCATCCCCAATGGCCACAATCACCGTCAAAGAGGCGATGCCGATCATCACGCCCAAAGTCATGAGAATCGTGTTGCCCCGGTTCAGGCGTAACCCCCTGAGAGCCTGCCCTAGATTTTTAAAAATTCTCATACACTTGGCTTAATGAGGTCGGGTTTGTTCTTCGTGGCTCACCTGACTGTCTGAAGCGATCTGCCCGTCAAGGATGGAGATGATACGCCCGGCGTGTTGCGCGACCTCCGAGTCATGAGTGATGAGAATAATTGTTTTGCCTTCCTTGACGAGATTGTCAAAAGTTTTCATGGTTTCGATACCATTTTTTGAATCCAGATTGCCTGTCGGTTCATCTGCGAGAATGATTCTGGGATCATTGATTAGAGACCGGGCGATGGTGACCCTCTGCTGTTCACCCCCTGACAACTGCCCCGGCGTATGATGCAGACGGTGTTCAAGCCCTACCTTGGCGAGAAGTTCGCGGGCTCGGTCCTTGACATTAGCTGGGGGATTCTTTGCATAGACCAGAGGAAGAGTGACATTTTCCAGTGCCGTGACTCCCGGAAGAAGATGGAAGGCCTGAAATACAAAACCAATTTTTTCGTTGCGGACGCGGGAAAGTTTTCGGTCGTTCAGTTGGCCGACCTCCTCACCATCAAGAATATAATCGCCACTGGTGGGCTGGGCCAGACAGCCCATGATTGCCATGAGCGTGCTTTTCCCCGCACCGGAAGGCCCGACGATGCTGACATAATCTCCCTCTTTAATATGAAGTGTCACATCTTTCAGCACCTTAGTCTCGAAACCAATGTTCCGATAACTCTTGCAGATCGAGTTCATTTCAATGAGGTTCATCGCCGCCGCCTTCTACCGTCCTGTTTTCCCCCCAGGGGTTTGTCCGGAATACCCACCTGGTCTCCCTCGTTGAGTCCCGAAAGCACTTCGATATTACCACCATCACGCCAACCTAACTCAACGGGCTTGTCTTCCAGTCCACCGTTTTCCTGCATGACAACAAAAGTTTTTTTACCTTCCCGTTTGATAGCTTCTTTCGGGAGGGTCAAAACTTTTTTCCGGGTTCCTGTGGTGACCACAACATTCGCCGTCATCTCTGGCCGGAGTTTCGCCACATTCTTTTTCTCAATATCAAGAATCACTTCGTAATTCACCACGTTATCCTTGATCACCGCCTTCGGATGAATCTCACGAACCTTGCCGTTGAAAAACCGGTCGGCGTAAGTATCGACCGTAAATTTTGCCATTTGCCTAATCTCGATTCGCCCGATATCCGTTTCATCGACAAAAACCGTTACTTCCAGTTTTCGAAGATCAATCAGAGTGACAAATGTCGGAGCGTTGAGGCTGGCCACTACCGTTTCCCCCTCCTGAGTCGAGACAAACGCGACAATGCCATCTATGGGAGCCGTGATCGAAGCATAAGTAAGTTGAATCTCTTCTTCAGCAAGGTTTGCCTTGGCCTTGTCGACCATGGTCTCAGCCAGACGGATATTATTTTTTATCTGGCTCTGCTTGAGTTTCAACTCTTCGTTCGCCAGATTGATCCCGGCCTTCAACACGGCCAACCTTTCTACCGCTTCATCCAAAATGGTGGTGGAGACAAACCCTCCCGCGTTCAACTCCTTATTGCGCTCCAGCATTTTCTCCGCCAACTTGATCTGGACTTGCAGTTCTTCGCGTTCCGCCAAGGCCTTACCGATTTCCAGGGGACCCTCTGCACGGATTTTTTCCAGCCGGGCTTTTTCCGCATCCAGATCGGCCCGAAAACTCGCCACCCTGGAGAGCAGGTCTTCATGCTCAATAATAGCAATGGTTTCACCTGCTCGAATGAAATCGCCGATTTTAACCAGAAGACTTTTCACCTGGCCGGATATGCGGGCACCAATTTTAACTTCCGCGCCCGTCTTGAGTGTCACGGTTCCCGTAGCCAAAACTTTTTGATGTACGTCCTGCCGGGTTACCGGTTGGAATTTGAAATCCTTCGCCGTAGGCTTTTGAGGAGGCTTGCCGAAAATAATTTCCCGGCCGGTTTTAATAACCGGGGCCAGCTTCCCTTCTTGCCAGGCCCAGCTCAAACCGGCCGCAAGAATCACCAACAACAAGAGATTTCGGAGCTTTTCCGAAACCTTCATAATAGAATCGTTATCCTTAAATTACTTTTCATCAATTTTACCAACCCCCACCCACTGGGCGTACCCCTTCGGGGCATGAAGCAAGTGTAGGGAATATCATATGCTGCCAATGAGCCATGGCTTTTTACTGTCAACAATTGTGTTCTCGGCTTTAGAAACCACCACTACCTGTCTCGCTGGCCCGGATATTGCGCGAGAGTTTGTAAATCACCCCAGCCCCTCTTTGTAAAAGAGGGATCCATTAAAACTCCCCCTTCTGCGAGGTACCCGTTCCGGGCATGAAGACAAATGTCAAACACCACAGGGGTTGGGGGAATTTGCTTTTCCTGTTTTGCAACATAGTTGAGCCGAGACAACCCCCTTATAGCCAATTGACGCCATTGCTCATTGGCCCCACGCCGAGTGGGCGGTAAATGTGTTAAAATAAAGGAATTATCCCTCTAGTCTGGGATCGGCAAATGACCAGATAACTTGAGCGTTTTCATGGCCTCCATACACCCTAAAGATAATATACTCACATCCCGGCTTAGGTTTGTTAAAAAGCCGTGGATTTGGGTGCCTTTTACCCTGCTTCTTGTATTTCTGATCATCCTGACACAGATTGATCTCGAATCGATAAAAGAAAGCCTGATTGAAAAGGTTTCCAGTGAAACAGGGCTGAAAGTAGAAATAGATGAGATAGGGTTCGGCTTCTCTGGCGGCTTGGGGTTGCAATGCAAGGGCGTGAAAGTGAGCACCCCGAAAGGCAACCATTATTCGGTGGATCGGCTGGATTTGCTGGCGGCATGGAGCCCTCTTCTCAGTGGGGAGTTCGAAATAAAATCCGCCGCTCTGATACATCCCGTAATAAAACTGGAGATTCCCGAAAGACCACAACCGCCAATTGAGAAAGAAAAACCTGAAAAGGACAATAAAGAAAAACCGGAAGATCAACCCGGACTCGTCAGCTCTAAAACACTGCAATCCACAACCAGCAAGATTAAAGACACGCCTCTGACCATCGACAAGTTCGTCATTTCCGATGGTCAGATCATTTTGACTCATCCCGGAGGCACAAAACAACTTCTCTTAAACGTGGATGGAACCTTTAAACTGAACCGGGCTGAAGGTATGGACATTTTGGCTAAGGCCGTGAAAGTGCAAACCGGCTCTATAATATTTGAAGGAGACGGAACGGTTTCAAACCTGGGCGCAGACAATGCCGGAATCGCTATGAACCTTAACACCGGTGGCTTTGCCCTGAAAGAAATTCAGCCCACCCTGCAATTTTTTGGAGTTTCATTACAAGAGACTCCTCTTCAGGCGATAGATGTAGACCGACTCTTACTAAAAGCCGAATTTCCTCTTAACTCCCTCAGCAAGATGGAAGTCCTGAAAAAACAAATGACCGGCCACATTGATGTAAAAACCCGTAACACCATCTTGAAACCGGGTTATTCCATTGAGACTTTAGAGGGTGAAGCAACCTGGGAGAATGGAGTGCTCAGCCATAATTTTTCCGGCACGGCTTTGGCTAGTGAGTTCAACCTCAATGGCAAATTCCCTTTCTCGGGTCTCGATAAAGATTCGATCTCCCGTGTCGAATGGAAAAATCTGGATATAGGCAAACTCCCTTTAAAAGAAGGCATGGCGTGGAGCCCGACTCAGGGCAAGGTTTCCGGCAAACTTTCTCTCACAGGGCCACTTACCCAAGAGAAAAGCCAGCTGAAAGGTTCGGTTGAGTTTCAGGCAGAAGGTCTGGTTTTAAAACCGGCTAACGAGGGCCGCCCGATAGAGATGAGTCGCTTGACCGGGCGGGGCGATTTCGATCAAGGCCAACTGCAACATGAAATCCATGGAAACGTTTGGGGAAGTGCATTTGATATCAAGGGTAAAGTAGGGATGGACAACCCGGTGCTAAAC
This sequence comes from Nitrospinota bacterium, assembly GCA_014382285.1. Lineage (GTDB taxonomy): Bacteria > Nitrospinota > Nitrospinia > Nitrospinales > VA-1 > LS-NOB. Next base: position 9,946 of record JACNKA010000183.1, read on the forward strand.
TCAACGATAAACTGGACAGGCTTGGATGTGGCGCAGCTGCCATCAGGAGAAGGCTGGCAACCCGTAGAAGGCAAGCTCTCCGGGACCCTGAAATTACTGGGGCCAACTCCTGCTGAGGGAGAAAAATTCCCCGGTCAACTCGAAGGGTCGCTAAAATTTAAGGCGCAAAATCTAAAACTGCAAAATGCAGACTCAGCCCTCTCCCTGAAACAGCTAGAAGGGAGCGGGGATCTTAAAAACCATCAAGTGAATTATGATTTAAAGGGCGACACCTTCGATGGAACCTTTCATTCAGATGGAAGGATCATTCTTTCCGCTTCCGGAGCCAGTCCACCTGTTCTCAACAACAAAATCGAGTTCAGCCATATCGATTTGAGTCAACTGTTAACAACCTCGGAAAAAGGCAATCTTTCTGGAACCATCAAGCTCAACGGCCCGTTACCCGATGCAGAAAATCTTTTAACCGGAAAATTAAGAATAGACACCTCTTTTAATGTGACCGACCTGAGTATGTCCGCAGGGTCTGTTCCTTTAAACATTAAGCATCTGGAAGGAAAAGCAAGTTTGAAGCAAGGCAAGCTCACGCATGACTTGAACGGGAGTTTGTTTGGCGGGAATATGGCTGTAAAAGGTGACTTAACTTTCCATAAAAATAAAATTACTGCCGACTCAAACCTGATGCTGAATCATGTCGGTCTGGACTGGGCACCCCTTATCCATAAAAGCGCACCCTCTTCTGGGACTGTGACCGGAAACCTGAAAATCAAAGGACCGCTTCCTACCGATGAAAAAATTTCTCCTGAGTTGAAGCTGAAAGGAAGCCTTGAAGGAGAAAAACTGGTTTTCGAAAATCGCACCATAGAAACGGCAAAACTGAACTTCGAAGAAAGCACCTCCACCTTGACTCAGGTACAGGTCGAACTGGATAAAATCAAGCTAGAGGACAAAAACTTTAAAAAGGTTATAGCCCTTTTTAAAATCACTCCACAAAAAATTGAGCTCACCAAAGGTAAGGTCTGGCCCATGAACGGACTGATATTACTTGTGGGCGATCTCAGGCCCGAGTCAGGGAGCTATCATCTGAAATTCAAAGGAGAAGAATTGCAGGTGGAGGAACTTTTTCCAAAGCACCTCATGGGCTCGTTACAATTCTCAGGAGCAATGGATGGAACCCTGCCTCAGGGTAAGGATGAGCCGGGCCTGCCGGATTACTCTCGCGACCTTTCCGGTGACATAAAATTTAAACTCGTTGATGGGGCCATCCCCGAACTCGGCACGCTGAAGAACTTTCTCACCCTGCTCAACCCCACCACAGCCCTAAATGCTCAAAAAAAAGGGCTGAGTTATGACTACCTGGGCGGAGATTTTAAAATCGTAAAGGGAGTGGTTCACACCGATAATTTTGAAATGATAAGTCCGCAGATCAACCTGAACGTTGTGGGTAAAGCCAACCTGGTGGATGACACGGTTCTCGCTCAAGTCAAAGCCATGCCCCTGCAAATGCTGGATAAAACCATCAAAGCGATTCCGTTACTCGGTGCGATTTTAGGCGGAGGTAAAAAAGGCGGGGTGATCGAAACTTATTTCAAGGTGCATGGCAAACTCAGCCAACCCGACTTCACGATGCAAGCCCACAAATCCCTGACTGAAAAACCGGGCAGTATTTTAAAAGAGCTGCTCAATCTGCCGAAAAATTTGGGTAGTGGAAAATAAAAAGGTCTACTGTAGGCTGCAATCCGCCAATAGCGGACTATTTTCCAACTGCACCGTCTTATGATTTGGGATCATGTGTGGAAGTGTAATCCTCCCCCAATTAGGCCCCCCTTGCCAGGGGAAAATTTGATTTTGGGTGAGCCTCCCCCTGACAAGGGGGACTGAGGGGGTTTGGTTTTTCAGGGCTTGCCTAAGCCAACAACTTGCTTCTTCAAATCCTCATAAACACCTGCAATATTAGTCATCACCTCTTCATTCGTATAGCGAATGACAGTAACACCCAAAGCATTGAGTCGTTCTGTACGTTGCTGATCGTACTCTTCTTGCTCCCCGTGACTGTCTCCATCAATTTCAACGGCAAGCATATACTCACTGCAATAAAAATCTACGATGTATTCATCCAAAGGTTTCTGACGGACAAATTTCAAGTCTTGGAACTTATTACCTTGGAGGACATCTAACCATATTTTCTGTTCTGCCGGTGTTGGGATTTTGCGGTTTTCCCGTGCTCTTTTTGTTAGCGACTGGTTGTAAGGAATATAGTCCAATTTAAGGCAACCCCCCTCAGTCCCCCCTTGTCAGGGGGGAAGATCAGGTTAATTTTTATTCATCATTTTCATTGTTCTGTTTCAGGAAGGGATTGGGTGCTCCGCTTTCCAGCTCTTCAGCGCGGGCTTGTGTCCGCCAAACTTGCCCAGCACAACACTCGCATCCCCAACAAACCCCCAGAACCGATCCAGATCAGACATTTTCTTATGCAATTCGCTTTGAAGACGTTCCAGTCGTTTGAGCAAGCGTTGCTTATGATTATCTTCTATAACTGGCGATTCAAAAATCAAATCTCTCAGTTCATTGATTCTAGTCTGAACTTTATTAAGGTCGCCCTCAGAAAACTCGTATGCGAAACCCATTCCAAGTTTCGCTGCAAATTTGGATTTAGAATCAAAAAACATGTTTTTATTTAATTTATTCTCAAGGATCTCAATATAGTTAGGCAAAGTGTTATAAAAGGCGCTTAAAATTATTTTAATATTTAATTTTCTATTGTCTTCGTTGATCGCAAGAAATTTGAGTTATGCTCATTTCTGGTGTATGAGGAATGAGGAGGCGGCGTCCCCTTTGTTGTAAAATTGTTTTCTGTGAAAAAAGCAATTCAAACAAAGGAGGCACCACCATGAGTAAGGATAATGTTATTTCTCTTGAGAATCCA
>JACNKA010000002.1 GCA_014382285.1 Nitrospinota bacterium
TTTCTGCCCATCCAATATTGATGATCGCAATTCTATCAGATATATGAAATCTTTAGGATGGACGCAATCCACTATTTTTCTCGCCAGCATGCACTGCGTTGGGGCTGGTCTACCATACCCCAGGGCAGAGCTTTGGGAAAAAGATCATAAAAATGCGTGAGTCCAGTGATTTAATGAAGCCCGCTTTGAAGCCTGGCATCTTGTATGATGGGTAAATACAAGCGCAGATAACCCGGGGAAAAAGACCGGTACTGCGCCAGGCAATTTAGATGACGAAAGGAGGTGACGATGAAAGGTTATGTCTGTGCCCGACCACCCCGCCCATAATGTGGGGTGGCAACGCGGCGCGAAATACCCCTCCATTCGTACTCACCATTTTCTTTGCAGCAGCATTATCGCCAGGGGGCATCCAAGATTCCTTCGCAATCCATTGACACCCGCCATCCGTTCAGACTCCGCCCCACCCCTGCAAGGGGGGAGGTTTCGCGCCTCCTTTATCAAAGTCCTACTCAATTCAGGAGAAAATAGAATGGCTAACAAAATTCAAGCCTGGGCCGCCTATGGCCCAAAGATCGAGCTGGCGAACCCGATGACCAAAGAGGAGATCATCGAGAATATTGTCGCCGCCACCAACCAGAGCAAGGGCTCGGTACTGGCCGTGCTCTCTGAGCTGGATGTGCAGACCGAAGCTGGTTTGAAGGCCGGTCGCATCGTGCAACTGCCCAATCGGACACACTACGAACCGATCGGCAAAAGTGACGGTTCGGTCAAGATCGGCGTGCGCGTCAGCCCGGAACTGGAAAAGAAGGTCAACACCAGCTTCCGTGGGGTATGGAAGAACCGTGAGAACGCAGGCAAGACCGAAGCCGAGATGATCGAACTCTGGAACCAGGATCACCCCGAAGACCTGATCGATGATTAAGCCCATCTCCCCCGCCTGACCTATAAAGAGGAGGGCTTAACCGGGGTTAAGCCCTCCTTCTCAAATTTCAGTAAGAAACTTTTTAGTTTCAGTAGGAAACTTTTTAGTTTCAATAAGAAACTTTTTGGTTTCAATAAGAAACTTTTCCTTGCGCAGTTATAACCGGGCGCCCTGGCTGCCATTCTTTCATGCCTCGGTTGGAAACCTCCATATTTTTATAAAAACACCACTGGAATAGTGGGGTTTATACTCTGAGCAGCAAGGGCTCACAGGTAGAACAAATTTCACAACTGGCGCATTCCTTTATGCTATACTTCACAAATATTCACAGTGAAAGGTGTTAATCAAGCCCCCACTATGCGTAATTGAAAAACAATTCTCAGGGAGAGAGAGATATGCAATTCAAAGATGCTGCTTTTGAAATACTAAAAAAGGCCGGGGAACCATTGCATTATAACGAAATTACAGAGCGGGCGCAGGTCGCTGAAATCCTGACCACTTCTGGCCAAACACCACATGCAACAATGGGTGCTTTGTTATACACGGATACACTCAAAGAGAACTCGCGCTTTCGCAGGGGTGGCGAAAAGGGTACGTTTATATTACGTGCAGTTGGCTCCGGAGATATTGAACAGCAAATCAATGGCATTAACGCTCAGTTGAAGAAAACGCTCCGAAAGCGGTTGCTCGAAATGGATCCTCGCAAATTTGAAAAACTAATCCAATTGTTATTAGATGAAATGGGTCTTGAAGAGACATCCACTACTTCTTATGCTGGGGATGGGGGTATTGATGTTCGCGGTGTGCTCAATGCTGAGAACTTGAGCAAGATCAATGTTGCGGTTCAAGCTAAGCGTTGGAAAGGTAACGTCAGCACCAAAGTAGTCAGGGAACTGCGTGGTTCCTTAAGGATCAATGAAAATGGAATTGTAGTTACTCCCAGTGGCTTTACTGCCTCAGCCAAAGCAGAAGCCGACGAAGCAGGCAAAGGCAGAATTATTGGCAAAAGGAAACGAGGGCTGAGGGTGAGGAGGAGTTCAGACTATAATTGAGCGACCAAATGTTTTTTAGAAAAAATATTTGGTCGCTTTTTCGTAACAATTTCCTAAACAAATTCGTATAAAGGAGAGATATGTGCAAGGCTAAAAATTACCAGTACACCGCCAACGAAAATCGTCTTGCTGATGTAATTGCAGCTATTCAGGTTATGAGCGTTTATAAATTCTACAAACTGGATTTTTCTCACTGGGCCACTCGAATTTCAGGACAGAAAGATAAAGATATTTATTGGAAAAATATATTTATGCAACACCCTGAATTTTTCAGACTTAGTGAAGACAAATGTAAAGCGTCATTAGTTTGGAGAAGGACTCGCCCAAGACGATATGATGTTGATCAAGAAAAGGTGATATCTAACGAAGATTACGAAAACTTGAGTGACAAAGCAAGAATATCAAGAAGCCCACTTGATAATTCCGATATATCTACACTTATAAATGCTGCAATACATCTACATTCCGAGGAAATTGCCAACAAGAAAGATGCTAGATGGTGGGTTTCTGGGATTATAGGGGTGATAGGTGCTATAACAGGGTTGATAAGCGTGTTATTTGTACTTTTCTCACAAACATAAACTATTCACATACGTTTGTTTTTGAACAGTTGTTCAGGAAA
>JACNKA010000048.1 GCA_014382285.1 Nitrospinota bacterium
GAATGCATACTGTCGACATAGAAATATCCCATCCGGTATCCCCAATCAGTACGCGTCACGGCTTCAAAAAACAGTTCAAACAGGTGGGCTGTTCCAGTTGAAGTGATCGATTCGTCAACGGTTTGGCTGATGAGGGTTTGATTGCTCTTTGTATCCAGTTTGTACTGATTTTGCCCTGTACCGAGCGAAAAGCCGAGTCGGGAAACCAGGTCCGGATGAAGAAAGTCTCCTTCCAGAAAAATATAAGAGGCTGTAATAAAGGAGTATGTCAAATCCAATGTCTGGTCGAGTTCTGCATTTGTACCCTCTAACAAATAACTCATCCAGCGTGTACCCACGCCAAACTCTTCATAGTTGTAGTTGACAAACAGGAACTTTCCCAGGGCGTTCTCCAGCTTTCTATCCGGATAGGAGACGCCGGTTGCCAGGTCCTCTTTGGCGGATTTCGTGAGGTCAAAGCCTCCCAGCCGAAAGAAACCGCCTAAGGTCAGACGATGGGGACTCTCTTCTGCCTGTGTGAAAAAAGAAATACTCATCAAAAATACAAGCAGCAGCAATTTTCTAGGCACGTTTGTTCCTGAAATAGGCCTTGGCAATTTTCACATCTTTTCGAATTTGCGATTTCAAATCTTCAATCGATCCAAATTTTGTTTCGTCCCGTAGAAATTTCTCTGGTGTGATATGAACGAATTCACCATAGATATTTTCGTTGAAATCAAAGAGATGGGCTTCAACTTTGAGGTCTGTGCCTGCAAAAGTCGGGTTGTAGCCCACGTTGCAAACCCCTTTAATCCTTCGATTCTCCAGTTGAATCTGGCATGTGTAAACCCCTTTCCTCAGAGGGAGCAGGACTCCCGGTTCGAGGTTGATTGTAGGAAAACCCAAGGTATGGCCCAGTTTTTTGCCCTCCTTGACCACTCCGCTGACGCTCCAGGAGCGGCCGAGATATTGGTTGACCTTTTCGAAATCTCCTTCGAAAAGTAGTCTGCGAATCATTGTGCTGGAGACCGTCAAGCCTTCAATTTTAACAGCCTCCATCCGCAGAAAGTCGATGTTGTTTTTAATCGCTTCCTGTTTCATCAAGCTCGCCGAGCCTTCTCTTGCTTTGCCGAAGTTGAAGTCATATCCGACGACAATCTTTTTCAAGTTGACAAAATTGAAAAGCTTCTCCAGAAATTCATGTGAGCCCATTTTGGCAAATTTGGCGGTGAAAGGAATAATAAAACAGGCGTCCAGCCCGCTTTCTTCTATAAAAGTACATTTACTGGGCAGATCGTAGATATGCCGAAAAGGAATTTGAGATTGCAGAACTTTTTTGGGATGGGGCTCAAAGGTCAGTACGCCACCCTTGATATTGAGTTTTTTACTGTCTTTCAGAACTTGCTGGACCAGTTTCTGATGTCCAAGATGATAACCATCAAAATTCCCGATTGTGATGACCCAGTCACCATCTAGCGAGTCACTTTTAAACTTTTTATGAATAATATTCATTTACATGTTGGGATGCAAAATTATACATTTTAAGGCGTTAAACCAGGGGTTGCCCAGAGGCATTTTTGTCATTCATTATCACAGGGCAACCATCTCTTTGTCGAATTTCAGCAAATTCCGGCAATTCGGTAAAGAGATTAGGGGGGAGATATCGGAAAAAAGATCAATGAACGCGTTCACAGACAGGTGTTAAATGGCGACCAATCGGATAAAAAAGTTGGGGGGAGTATATAAAGATGATGATTTTAAAAAGCTGTTGCGACAACTGAATGGTCGGGCGCTGCTTGTGGTGACGATGATCAACCAGCATTGCGAGGAGTGTATCAAACTGCACAAATTCATAGGGCAATTACAGCAGGGCTTTATAGATAAGCTCCCACAAATGGTGATGGTACATGGTATCAGCGATTTGCCTCTGACGGATGGCCAGGAGTCTTCAACACGTTCGTCAAGAAAAGAATCAAATTCAGGGAATGCCGAAACTGAAAAGAGGGCAAAACTGGGTGACAGTCGGATACTCAGTTGGGAGGGAATTCCCGGAGGGCACGGGTATGCTATTTTTCTCAGTGAGACCGATGTCCTGACCTATAAGGATGCCTTCGATCATGATGAATTCGTCACCAATATTATCGACAACATCCGACGTTTTCGGTCGTCAATCAAAACGCTTGCCGGATTGAAGGGTAAGCGCATCTTCATGGAAAAAAAACGATCCGGAATTGTTATTGAGACCAGTGGCACCACACAGAATTCACAAATCCTGGATCTGGAGAACAAAGTCACATCCTACGAATCAAAACTAAAAATACCTGTTTACTTTTGCAAGGGTCTCAATCAGGAGATATCTTACATCGTCAGCGGGGAGGTCAAGCAAAAAATCAAGGGATTTAATTTCAACAAGCTGCTGAAAAAAATCAAACGTTAATCGTAACGATCCGCAGCATTTCCGAAGCTGCAAGTCTCGCACCTCATGTATTGAATCTGAATGCCTTCGGTAGAGTGCATGCTTATAAGTAAAATATTCGACTACGTTTCTGTCATGAATAAGTATTTACGAATGACTTCAGCCAAGGGTGTTCCGATTCAAAACGATGGAAAACAG
>JACNKA010000035.1 GCA_014382285.1 Nitrospinota bacterium
TGTTTGCTGTCTTTCCATTGCTCTATCAAGGAAGGGCTTGTGACAGTATGACAGTCAACGCAGTTTTGACTGGAGGCCGCGACCTTTATAAAAGCCTTTTTACCCAACACCCGCTTATTGCTTTCGATGCCGCCCACAATTAAAAGAGCACCCAGAAAAAACAACCCAATAACCCCGATTACTATTTTTTTCGTATTAAGAGACATGGTTCCCCACTTTCTGACTACCTGGCCTGTCAGCCAATATTCATACCAGTGCTTCCCAGACTGTCAAAATCAGGTAAAAGGTGAACCCTAAAAACCCGATCCAGACACTCAATTCCGCTCCTGGAAATTTATTTTCAAAAACTTTATCAATGAACGGCCATATAATTAACACCCCGACAAAAAATATCTGACCAACCACTCCTATATAAACATTGGTCAATTTCAACCAACGGAACGATGCGAAAAAATACCATTCCGGCTTAATATGCTCCGGCGTTATCAACGGGTCAGCCCTGTCACCCAAACCCGCCGGAAATATAATGGCCATCATCGTCAACAGATACAAAATCAGTATTGCCAGAATAGCCTCTGTAAGAACGTGATCGGGGAAAAGTGGGAAAGTTCTGTGCCGCGATCTTCGTTCCCCCTCAAACTCAAATGCTGTCACCCCGTTTAGACGGACAAAAATAATATGGAGCACCACCAACCCGATCAGCAAAGCGGGCAAGATGACGACATGAAAAACATAAAGCCGGGTCAAGGTGTTCCCCGAAATTTCTGAACCACCGCGAATAAAATCAGCCGCCAGCGACCCGACAACCGGAGTGCTCTCGGCAATCTCCGTCCCGACAACTGCGGCCCAATAGGAAAGCTGGTCATAAATGAGAGAGTAGCCGGTAAAACCAAGACCCAAAGTGACGAACAGGATGACCACTCCCACCATCCAGTTCAGTTCCCGAGGCTTGCGGTATGCACCGGTAAAATAAACCCGCGACATATGCAACATGACCGTCACAATCATTAATTCTGAAGCCCACTTGTGCAGGCTTCTCACATACCAGCCAAACGGCACCTCATCAGTGATTTTGCCAACACTATCGTAAGCCTGTTCAGGTGTGGGGACATAATGAAACAACAAAAAAACTCCCGTAACAATTTGAATGCAGAACAGGATCGCCGGCGTCCCCCCCAAAGCAAACCACCAATGCTTCAAATGGTTGGGAACCGGTTCATTGGTCAAGGTTTTCAGTTCCTGCACGTCAACAGGAAACCTCTCCTTAACCCAATCAACCAACCTGTATAAATTGACGTTCTTCAAACATTGACCTCATCCACATAAATATAAATACTTTGCCCAACCGTCTCCACCTTATAGGTTGTGAGTGGCGCGGGGGGTGGCCCCTTGACCACATTCCCTCTCTCATCAAAAAAACCATCATGACAAGGGCAGAAAAACAATCTCTCACGCTCTTTCCAGAACACCTGACAACCCAAATGCGTGCATTTAGTAGAAAGGGCGATGAACTCATCTCCCGTATTGACTATATTCAGGCTTTGACCTTTAAGATCGGTGAAGTTGATACTTTTTCCGGCAGGGAGCTGGCTAACATTGCCAACATATAATTTTCGGGTGGGCTTGGCACTGGAGACAGGAAAAAGAAAACGAATAAAATAGGAAGCCATCAAGGCCATGCCGGAAAGCAGGCTGACTCCCATCAAAGCGTTAATGAAAAACGCACGCCTGCTTACCGAGGGGTTCTGGACATTCAACTCTTCTCTGATATTATCGCCCAAAAGAAGCTCCCAGACATGGGTTTAATCCACCTTTAATAGGACACGATACAGTATACAATAAGTTGCAAATCTTTTCCATATTTCGGAAGGGGTGAGTTCATGCCTGCAAAAGCCGACGTTGTAACAGGGTCTGCATATCGCGGCGCCCGTCAATGATGAGCAAAACCAAAATGGTTATCCGCGTTTTCCATAGCGTTTACGCAAACACTTGATCACATCAACAACAGGTGCAACCTTCCCTTGCTCGATCTAAAGATTACCAAGCTCCAAGATTTTTAGCAGAGCCATCGTTTCCTGAATTTGCTTACAGCTTTCCATGTTCTGAATAACTCCATTGAACGCTTTTGTTAGTAGAACTAAACTTAAAACAAATCCAGCCACCATTCACAACAAAGGGAGAACAATAAATATTTGTGCAAGACTAATCCGATCCATCACAATTTTCGGATCGAAGCACTCTTCGCTGACCTTCCACAAGCATAAGAAAAAATCGGTCTGAATAAATGCTCAACAATGGTCTTCATACTAACTATATTTCAGTGTGATGGGTTAATTAAGCTTACTTGTGCAATGTTTTCTAAAATACAAATAGTGTATTAATAATTGCGGCTCTACAAAACAGTAAAAGAAACCCCCTCAATCCCCCTTATCGGGGGAAGCACAGTTCCCCCCTGACAAGGGGGGCTAGTGGGGTTAAACATTCCTTTCCTAAACCCAAACGCAATCGACGATCACGAAGAGCATCAAACCGATGCTGATGATGCCGTTCACATTAAAGAAAGCCATATTCACTTTAGATAAATCGT